>JAZSQN010000166.1:0-7733 GCA_045537995.1 Congzhengia sp.
AACACCCGATATGATGGGCGTTGTTGGTCGTTTAGGTAAGGTGTTAGGTCCTAAAGGTTTAATGCCCAGCCCTAAAGCCGGCACAGTAACAATGGATGTAACAAAAGCAGTTAACGAAATCAAGTCAGGTAAAATTGAATACCGTCTTGATAAAACAAACATCATTCACTGCCCCATCGGTAAAGTATCTTTCGGCGCAGAAAAACTCGGCGATAACTTTAAGGCTTTACTTTCTGCTATCATCAAGGCTAAGCCTTCAGCAGCTAAAGGTCAGTATATCAAGAGTTGCGCAGTGGCTTCTACAATGGGTCCCGGTGTTAAAATCAACCAGGCAAAACTTTCTGACTAATTTTGCTTGACAAAAGCAATTCATTATGTTAGAATAACTATTGCTTAATAAGTAAATAATTTTTCCGCAGACAGCAGGTGCGTAGATAACGCTTAAAATTGCCGGCCGAGGAAATGCTTTGAATTAACAGTTCAGGACTTTTCTTCGTTTGCGGAGAAAAGTCCTTTAAATTTTATTCACAGCGAGGTGAAAATAATGGCAAGTGAAAAAATCTTACAGCAGAAACAGCAGGCAGTAGCTGATTTAACAGAAAAGTTTAAAAAAGCTGCAGCAGGTGTATTTGTTGATTACTGCGGTTTATCAGTTGCAGAAGACACTGAACTTCGTAACAAATTAAGAGACGCAGGTGTTGATTACGCGGTTGTTAAGAACACAATTACAAAGCGTGCAGCAAATGAAGCCGGTTTTTCAGATTTCGATGAAATCTTAAACGGACCTACAGCTTTAGCATTCAGCTTTGACGATGTTGTTGCTCCCGCAAAGGTTTTAGCAGACTTTGCAAAAGACCACGAAGTATTTACAATTAAAGCAGGCTTTATGGATGGTAAGGCAATGTCTTTAGATGAAATCGATGCATTAGCAAAGATTCCTTCAAAGGATACATTGTATGCTATGCTTGCTGGTGGCTTGAATGCTACAATCGCAGGTCTTGCAAGAGCTCTTAACGCAGTAGCAGAGCAGCAGGGCGAAACTGCATAATTAAAAGTTAACTTATTACTATTAAAAATTTGACAAAATTTAGGAGGAAATTAAAATGAGTGAAAAAATCACAGCTATGATTGAAGAAATTAAGGCTCTTACAGTTTTAGAATTATCAGAATTAGTAAAGGCTATTGAAGAAGAATTTAATGTATCAGCAGCTGCTCCCGTTGCAGTTGTAGGCGCAGCAGCTCCTGGCGCTGCAGCAGCAGAAGAAAAGACAGAATTTGATGTAGAATTAACAGAAGCAGGCGCAGAAAAAGTTAAGGTTATCAAGGTTGTTCGTGAAGTAACAGGTCTTGGCCTTAAAGAAGCAAAAGATATGGTTGACGGCGCTCCCAAAGTTATCAAAGAAGCTGCATCAAAAGACGCTGCTGAAGAAATCAAAGCTAAACTCGAAGAAGTTGGCGCTAAAGTTACACTTAAATAATTTAAGTAAGACGATTTTAAAAGGACACTCGATTGAGTGTCCTTTTTGTTTTACTGGTCTTTAAAAATGGCGCAGAACGAACATCTGTCACCACTCGGCGTACCAATCGTACGCCTTCGGGTAACCCTTGGGCATTGCCTGCGTTTCCATCTGTCCGTTCTGCATCCATTTTTCGCAGCCCATCGCAAGACATTAAAAAATTATTTTTTTGAGTTGTATTTTTGCCGATAATGTGATAAGATATTTTTGCGAAACATTCACATATCAACAGTCACTCAGGGTTACGCTATGTAAAAAGCGTAGCTCTAACTCCTTATCCCTGCGTGGCTGATTTGGAATGTTTCGCGACATTGTTGGAGCTTGCGTTTTTATGGTGCATTGCTTCGGCAATGCACCTTTTTTATTTAGGAGATAGATATTATGGCTAAATACTGCGTTTATTGTTACAACGGCATACACAAAACTTATTACCGCACATCAAATGACTTTATTTTAACCAAGGATTACAGAAAATGCGCCATTTGCGAACGGCAACGCCGCCTTGTGATAATGCCCTTATTTGCAAACTTCGACTGCAGTGATATTCTTAGTTGTCATGCCCGTCGTATCGAAGGACCTCTTAATGCGATTTTCTCGCTCCCCTTTCTTCCTTTGCAAATTATTGTGTGGGCTTATAAAAAAACAAAAGCAAATAAAAAAGACATTCACTAAGAATGTCTTTTTTATTATGATATGATTTCAAATTTTACATTGGATGCTGCCTTTTGGACATGTGCAAAAACCTTTTCATTTATTTCTTTGAATGCCGGAATGGCATCCCCTGACATCTTTTGTGTACCATTGATAGTAAATAAGGCAGGCTCGTTCCATAAAACAAAGTCATCTTGCATTAATTCCCATATTGCATCAAGATTTTTCCCACACCATTCGGGGAAATCGCATTTTTTAATTATTTCATCAAAGACCTCATACCATCTTGTACATTTTGAAAAATCAAATGTTATTTTCTGCATATTTTTACTCCTATCTTATTTCAACAAAAGTCTTTCCATGGTCAAATGACACAAAAATCAGTCCGTCATTTGAAAAGAAAATTCGTTCACCATTTCTCTTGCCGCTAACATAATTGATGTCTGCCTCCTGCCATGTGCGACCGGATTTATCTGGGAGAACTCCTTCCCTATTATAATATTCTCTTGTAATCATACACTCAGGTGCAATCTCGGCAAGATTTCCTTTTTTTCGTTTCCAGCCAAGCTGTTTCGCTTTATCTACACTTATGTAATACTCCGGAAGCTTCCCGTAATATTTTAAAAACCAATCAGCACCTTCAACGCCTTTGTCTGTAGCCGTTCCTGCCAAAAGCGCACTCATTACCTCAAGGCTGCATCTGCACCATGGGTGCACGGGTGGTCTTGGGTTTGGTTTTTCTGTTATAGGATAGATTTTGCCGTGATATTTTTCGCATTCCCAACACCGTTTTTCATCTTCAACAGTTATCCAGTTTTTCCATTGCTTACTTAAAGAAAAATTTCTTTTCACTTTTATTTTACCACACTTTCATTTTTTTGCCAAGTCTACCTCTCGCTTACTATCTGCTTTATGATGCTTTGCAGATAATCAATCTCTGATTTTGCCTCAAAAAGTCGGTAGCGCGTTCTGTCCAAAGATTTTGACAGTTCAAAAAATGTCGGCTCATCATAAAGTTTCTTTTCTAAATAGTCACATAGCCTGATTAAAATTTTTCTCATTTTTTCACCTCTTTTTCTAAAATCATAGTAGCACAAAAAAATGTGCAATTGTGTGCAATATTCATTTGGAAATTATATTTGTCAATAAATCGCTTTACAAGTATCGATATTTATGATAAAATTTATCTTGTGATATATGCTTAAAAGAGGTGTTTTTAAATTGTTTAAAATTGTAAAGAAAAAAGAACTTAATCCCACAGTTACACTTATGGAAATCGAGGCTCCCCTAGTTGCAAAAAAGGCAGAGCCAGGTCAGTTTATTATACTCAGGGTAGACGAAAGCGGCGAACGCATTCCCCTTACTGTTGCAGATTTTGATAGAAATCGCGGAACAGTAACTATTATCTTTCAAATCGTTGGTGCCACAACAGCTCTCCTCAACCAAAAAGCTGAGGGCGAGTTTATATCCGATTTTGTTGGGCCACTAGGTCGCGCAACACATACAGACGGTCTTAAAAAAGTCTGTGTCGTTGGCGGCGGCGTTGGTTGTGCTATTGCATATCCCGTTGCAAAAAAACTTCATGAACAAGGCTGTGAGGTTCACTCAATAATCGGTTTTAGAAATAAAGATTTGCTTATCCTAGAAGACGAATTCCGCAACGCATCAAAAAAACTTATTATCATGTCGGATGACGGTTCGATAGGAGAAAAAGGACTTGTTACAGACGCATTGAAGAAGTTAATTGATGACGGAAATGAATACGATGAGGTTATCACTATAGGGCCTCTTGTTATGATGAAATTCGTGTGCAAATTAACAAAAGAATACAATATTCCCACCGTTGTTTCGATGAACCCTGTTATGATAGACGGAACAGGTATGTGTGGCGGATGCAGACTTTCTGTTGGCGGCGAAATGAAATTTGCCTGTGTTGACGGCCCTGAATTTGACGGACATTTAGTCGATTTTGACGAGGCGATGGACAGAGGCGCAATGTACAAGGATTTCGAGCGTCACGCATATGATGAAACCTGCAACCTTTTTTCTAAGGAGGTAAAGTAATATGGCAAATATGAGTTTAGTTAAAAACCCTATGCCCCATCAGGAAGCAGATATAAGAAATAAAAACTTTGATGAAGTTGCTTTGGGATACTCTCCCGAAACCGCAATAGACGAGGCAAAGCGTTGCTTAAACTGTAAGCATAAGCCTTGCGTTACAGGATGTCCTGTTGGAATTGATATTCCTGCATTTATCGAGCGCGTTGCCGAAGGTGACTTTGAAGGTGCATATGAAATTATTACAAAACAAAGCTCGCTTCCTGCTGTATGCGGAAGAGTTTGCCCACAGGAAACACAGTGTGAACAAAAGTGTGTTCGCGGTATAAAGGGCGAGCCTGTAGCTATTGGAAGACTTGAAAGATTTGTCGCGGATTACCACAACGCAAACTCAAAAGAAGCGCCAAAAAAACCTCTCTCAAACGGTCATAAGGTGGCTATAATCGGCTCGGGTCCATCAGGACTTACATGTGCAGGCGATTTGGCGAAGAAAGGATACGAGGTAACTGTTTTTGAGGCATTGCATTTAGCAGGCGGTGTTTTAGTCTACGGTATTCCTGAATTCCGTCTTCCAAAAACAATCGTACAAAAAGAAATTGATACCCTAAAAGCTTTAGGTGTAAAAATAGAAACAAATGCCGTTATCGGTAAATCTCTTTCAATAGACGAATTGTTAGATGACGGTTTTGAAGCAGTATTTATCGGCTCAGGTGCCGGTCTTCCCAGATTTATGGGAATTCCCGGAGAAAATTACAAAGGCGTATACTCTGCAAACGAATTTTTAACAAGAGTAAACTTAATGAAGGCCTACAAGGACAATTCAACAACCCCCATCATGAAAGCAAAAAAAGTTGCGATTGTAGGTGGCGGCAATGTTGCTATGGACGCGGCACGCTGTGCTAAGCGTTTAGGCGCTGAGGAAGTTTATATTGTTTACCGCCGTTCAGAGAACGAACTTCCCGCCCGTGCTGAAGAAGTTGAGCACGCAAAAGAAGAAGGAATTATATTTAAACTCCTCACCAATCCCATAGAAATCACAGCGGGCGATGACCGTTTCGTAAACGGTATGAAGTGTGTCGAAATGACACTCGGTGAGCCTGATGCATCAGGTCGTTGCCGCCCCGTAGTAAAAGAGGATTCCGAATTTGTTATTCCTGTTGACTGCGTTATTATGTCTATCGGCACATCTCCAAACCCCTTGATAAAATCTACAACAAATGGTTTGGAAACAGAAAAATGGGGCGGAATTATTGTAGACGAAAAAACAGGCAAAACATCCCGTGAGGGCGTCTATGCCGGAGGCGATGCCGTAACGGGCGCTGCAACAGTTATTCTTGCTATGGGAGCAGGCAAAACTGCAGCAGATGCAATAGACGAATATATTATGTCGAAGAATTAAAGTAAAAAATAGTTGAAACCAGCAATTAAATATGGTAAAATAGTATAAAGAGGGTTATTCCCTCTATACTAAGCGTTCTGCGCGAAAGCGTTGTCGGCCGGGATCCGCACAACAGAAGCCTGTGAACCTCGTCAGGTGGGGAACCAAGCAGCGATAAGCAGGTGCACTGTGTGATGCGGTCCCTCCCGGTGTGAACGCAAAATGAAATACTGCGAATTCGCGGTATGATAACCGCTTTAAAAAAGCGGTTTTTTTATATAAAATCAGGAGGTGTAACTGTGGCTTATCAAGCAATATACAGGCGTTGGCGACCATTAGTTTTTGACGATGTCGTAGGACAGCGCCATATCACTACAACGCTTAAAAACCAAGTTATGAACGGCTCCTGTGCGCATGCTTATCTTTTCTGCGGGACCAGAGGTACAGGAAAAACCTCTACCGCAAAAATTCTTTCCCGCGCAATAAACTGTTTAAATCCACAAAACGGAAATCCGTGTAATGAATGCGAGGTCTGTCGAGGATTACTTGACGAATCAATATTAGATGTTATAGAGCTTGACGGCGCTTCAAAAAACAGAATTGAAAATATCCGTGAAATTATTGACGATGTTATGTTTTTGCCGAGCGTTGCCAGAAAAAAGGTTTATATAATAGACGAGGTTCATATGGTTACAACTCAGGCTTTTAATGCCTTGTTAAAAACCTTAGAAGAGCCTCCTGCACATGTTATGTTCATTCTCGCAACAACTGAACTTAACAAAGTGCCGATAACGGTACTTTCACGCTGTCAGCAGTTTGATTTCAGGAGAATTACAAATTCAGACATTTCCGAAAGAATGGGAGAAATCCTGACCTCAGACGGATATACCTTTGACGAAAGCGCTCTTTCTTTAATTGCAGAGTTAGGCGACGGCTCAATGCGTGACTCTCTTTCTGTTCTGGATAAATGTGTTGGTGCAATTGATAAGCATCTGTCATACGAAACAGTAATTGGCGTTACCGGTATAACCGATAACGATGCACTATACGACCTTGCCTGCTACATTGCACAAGGCGACACTCAGTCAGCACTCACAAAGCTAGACGAGGTCATAGAAAAAGGCAAAGAGCTTGCTCTTTTTGCAGAAAGATTTATAAAATACCTCAGGGACATATTAGTTGTTAAAATTACGCAAAAGCCTGAATCTTTTCTGAACACATCAGCTGAAAACGCAAAAAAAATTGACGATTTATCAATAACTTTTTCTAAAGAACGCTTGATTCGTTCAATTGATATTTTGTGTGAAACCTATGCCCTAACACGAACATCGGGATTTTTGAGAACAATGTACGAGATGGCAGTTGTTAAAATGTGCGAGCCTGATACAGATGATACCCGAGAGGCTTTAATTGAAAGAATAAATGTTTTAGAAAAAAAACTTGCAGAAGGTAATATAAACGCTTCTTTGTCACCTCAAAAACAAAAAGAAGTAAAGGTTGCTCCTAAATTAGAAGCTCCCCCTGTTTTAGAAAAGGAAAAGGAAAAAGAAAAAAAGACAGAGAAAAAATCAAATGAAACTGATGCCTCTTCTCGTTGGCCTGAAATTATAAACCACATTAAAACACACGGAGGTATGCCGCTTTATCCTCATTTGGCATTGGTTAATGCAAAAATGGTTAACGGTAAGCTCTGTATAGTTTTTGGAGATAATGTCGCAACATCAAAAAGTGTAGTTGCAAAACCTGCAAATATGTCACTTATAAAAGATGCGGTTCGTACCGTTTGTGGTGAAGATTTAGAGGTTTTATGTGTAACGCCTAAAGAAATAGGCACAGAAGAAGCAGATCCTTTAAAAAAATTAGAGGAACTCAGCAAAATTCATTCTGAAATACAATTCATATAATCGGAGGATATTATGGCAAAAGGAAACAAATTTACCGGTGGCGGAAATCATAAAATGAATACCGCTATTCGTCAAGTTCAGGCTATGCAGGAAGAAATGGCACGCGTACAGCAGGAACTCGAAGAAAAAGTAATAGAAACATCTGCCGGCGGCGGAAAGGTTAAGGTTTCAATGAAAGGCACAAAAGAAATTGTTAAAATTTCTATTGATCCGGAAATTGTTGAC
>JAZSQN010000139.1:0-2630 GCA_045537995.1 Congzhengia sp.
AATACCGAAGGGTGATGCTCGATTTTTTTGTTTTGAGAAGGATTCGAACCTTGAGAAGGCACGAACGGTAAAGAAAAACAGTCCGGTGGACTGTTTTTTTAGTTATATTTGTTCCTTCTGGAACAAGTGATATTTACTTCGTAAGTTATATTGCCCTTCGGGCAGTGATATTCGCTTGCGGCGAGTTTAAGGAAGAAATATAATATCACTCTGGCGACGCAGGAATAAAGCACGGGTAAAATTATTCTGCTGGTTGGTTACATATCATACAAGGTTTATAGCCGTCCTTTACGGCGTCATTCAACTTTATTTGTGTCAAATTGTTTTTATATTTAATTATAATACAATGTTTTTGATGATATTTTTTGCCTGCAGATGTTACATAATACACATCGCTGGAAGGTACATAGGCAGGAGCATCGACAGTTACAGGTTTTGAAGGGGGAATTGTCAGGTTTTTTATTATAAATAAACAACCTAAAACACAAGCTATTGATACAATTACACCAATAAGTAATTTCCATTTTTTTGCTAAAAAAACATAAATCAAAAAACGAATGGGTGGATTTTTGGTATAACAGGAAAATTCATTTGCAAACTCTTCTTTTTTTATGCTAAAGTTTTGTGAATTGCTATTTTTCAAGTCAGGATCACAGATGTGTCCAAGCTCGTGACGCAAAAGGGCACATTTGTCTTCGTAAGAAGCATCTGCGTTTATAAATACTATTTTCAGGTTGTTATTTATATACAGAAAAGCGTCGTTTTGCTGAATTTTATTTTCAAGATTTAATTTTTTTATAAGCTCTGCCACAGGTTCTCGGTTACTGTGTTTTTTATACTCAATAACGGTAAACTGCTTAGATTCAATAATGTGCCTTAAATCATTGTAATTATTCAGCAAGTAACATTTGTATTTAAGTAGTGTTTTAAGAGATATACGCTTTGGTGAATTATTTGTCATTGTTCCCCTTTTTTATTTTTTCAATTATGTTCATAATAGCTTTTTCTTCTTCTGTCAAAGGCTTCCCTGAAGTTATACTTCCATAAGCTGCAATAATAGTATCTTCTAAAAATTCAGGATGAAGGCGTCTGTACTCAGTTTGAGCAACCGAAGCAACAGTATGCCGTCCAACATCGTCAAGTGAATTGTAAATTTTTAAAAAGCTCAGCAGTTCATCATCAATGACGATAGGATGTTCATTAACGGACTGGATATCAAGCTCCTTTAAAATTTTGCTTACCATACCATAATTAGATAAAGATACCCCGTTTTTTAAAATAAAATTTATTGTAGTACGCGGGATATTTGTATGTTTTGAGAAATTTTCTATAGTATTAAATTTTTCTTTTATTCTTTTGCGAATCAGGTCTTTATATAAATCCAACAGAATCACTTCCCTCATTGATATTGTACAACACAATGTCAAATTCGTCAATAAAATTAATAAAACAGTTGACAATTTACGGTTTGTTGGTATAATAAAAGACAATACAATATACATAAGGCAAAAATAAGACGATAAATTATACAATGTTTTATTTTTGCAAAAAACGGTAAATTGTTGACAACTTCACAGAATATTATTATATTCGTGGTAAAATAATAATATAAATATAGGAAAGGAAGTTGTACAATGATTAAAATTATTACAGATGATTTAATTGAAAAGTTCAAAGAATTTTTAATGAACGAAGAAAAAGCTTCTGCTACGCTGGAAAAATATATGCGTGATATTAAGGCTTTCTATCTATGGACTTCGGGGGCAGAGCTTGATAAGAGAAAGGTTCTTGATTACAAAGAATATTTAATAGGTAAGTTTGCTTTTGTATCTGTTAATTCTGTTTTATCTTCGCTTAACAGTTTTTTTGAATTTAATAACTGGTATGATATGAAGGTTAAAATGCTAAAAATTCAAAAACAGATTTTTGCGCAAAAGGATAAAGAACTTTCAAAAGCAGAATACGAAAGATTACTTGCTGCTGCAAAATCGAAAAATAATGAAAAGCTATATTTGCTTATGCAAACTATATGTTCAAGCGGTATAAGGGTATCAGAATTACAGTTTATAACGGTTGAGGCGATAAAATTAAAAAAGGCGACTATCAATTGTAAGGGCAAAATGAGAATTGTAATTTTACCTGCAGAGCTTTGCAGAATGCTTACAGAATATGCAAAAAAACAAAAAATAACAAGCGGCTCTGTTTTTGTAACAAAAACAGGAAAACCGCTTGACAGAAGTGCTATATGGAAAATGATGAAAGCACTTTGTGAAAGTGCAAGGGTATCTAAAGATAAAGTGTTTCCGCATAATCTAAGACACCTTTTTGCACGCACCTTTTACACAATTCAAAAAGACATTGTAAGACTTGCAGATATTTTAGGACATTCAAGCGTAAACACCACTCGTATATACACAATGGAAACAGGCGATGTACACCGTCGTCAAATTCAAAGCTTGGGATTATTGAGGCTGTAAAATAAAAAAACCACATAATCGAAATTATGTTGCAAGACATAAACTAAATTGACATAAAAAGAAGTTAAACTACAAATGACATACACATATTTTTCTAAAAGACAGCATAATTTTTAGACCGGTCATTATTAGTTTTACAAAACCGGTCTGTTT
>JAZSQN010000016.1:0-3799 GCA_045537995.1 Congzhengia sp.
AAACACTAATATCGAAATCTCAGGAGATAAAACTTTAACCGGTTTTATCTCTTTTTCTATATATTTTTATCCGCACATTCGTCAAATTAAATGCCTTCTGATAAAATGATGATACCAAATTTAAAGGAGGCGTTCATGCTATGAAAGAAAAATTTATTGAAAACGGAATTGAGTATGTAAGAAACGGTGATTACTACATTCCAGACCTAACTGTACCTGATGACAAGGTTTACAACATTGGGAAGTATGGCAGATTGCACTCAATAAATACATTTTAATACTCATTTACATAAAACTCAAATGTCTGTCCTTTTGTGCCGTAGAGAATTTCATCACCGTCAATGTGTGTAAGGCTCAGACCTTCTGCTGTCATTTCCCATTCAAATGACGGGTTGCAGTCGTAAGGTTCAGCTACGACCGGATTTTCAACACTTCCGAGCGGACCACCAACAAGCTCAAATTTAAGAATGTCGTTTTCATCAAGTGTCCATGTTCCTTCAAACTGTTCCAAAACCTCACTGTTTCCAATTCCATAGACATAGCTTACCATTCCGTCAGGGTTGAGTTCAAGTCCCAGTGCTCTTTCCTCACCATTACCATCGTTTTCAAAAGCTATCCAGCTTCCGCAGAACACAGCATCGGGAACTCTGTCATAAGCAGAGAACTCAGACATCAAATCATACGGTGTAAAGTCATAGACTTTGGTTTCACTGTTTTCAAGTCTTCCGTCCATACCTGACTGAACAGGTGTGTAACAAACCTTTTCAGAACCCTTTTTTGCAATAACATAAAGGTTAGGAATTGTGTCGCTGATATTACCTCTTACAAGAATTGGTTCGTTTGCTTCAATAAGTTCTTCACCGTCATAAGGCAAATATTCTTCGCCAAATTCACATTTACATACGGTAATTGTTGCCAAGTATCGTGTTTTTCCATTCCAATGTGTAATATATTCCGTCATTTTCATCTGAATTCTGAACCTTTTCATAACGCTCAACGGTTCTTTTAGCTATTACACCGGGAAGTTCTACACCGGTAATTTCATCCACCAAAGGAGTTACTGCTTCAAGCTTACCCGGAACAATAACAATTTTGCCCTCGTTTTCGGAAAGAACCTTACCGTCTTCTACATAAACCGCCTTAGTAATAACATCAGTCTGTTTTGATGTGTTTGTGGATGTAAAACCTACAATTGCAAGAATGATTGCTATTACTATAAAAATAATACTTTTCTTTTTCACAAATAACACCTCCGTTTTTTTAGCAAATAGAACTGATCTTTTGAAAAGTTCAGTTCTATTTGCAATATCTTTATGTATTATTTGTTATACATTCTTTCAAGGAAAGTTACTACTGCTCCACGAGGACAGTTTTCATCAGGAGCTACAGATATATTTGTTCCATTTAACAAACCTGCTCCGCTTGCCCAGTTTTTAGCATCCTCATACCAACCATTTTCACCGATTCCTGCCGTCCTGTAAAGGAATGTGATAATATGAGCACTTGAACAAGTTTCATTTGGCGAGAACTTATCTGCTGATATTCCTGCTGTGATTCCCTTTTCAACAGCCCAGAGTATCGGTTTGTAGAAGTAATCACTTGAATTTACATCTGCAAACGGATTATTTGCGCTTGTCGGTTCAGGATTTCCCGCTGCACGCCACAAGAATGTTACAACCTGACCTCTTGTGCAGTTATCAAAAGAACCAAATGTTGTTTCGCTAGTTCCTGTTGTTACATTATTATTATATGCCCATGCAACAGCATTTGCAAAATAATCTGTATCCTTAACATCTGTAAACGGAAGGGGTTCAGTTCCGCCATAAACCTTTTTATGCTCTGCTTCTGTACTTGTGTCATTAGGCGCAGTTTTTAAGAGATTTTTTGCAGTGTTATTTATACCACCTCTCTGGTCATAGAATAAAGCCGCAGAAGTTGTTCCACTTGTTACATACCATCTGTCAGAACCGTCAAATCTGCTCACTGTAATGTTTACCTGATTACCTGCCGCATGACTCTTTACCCAGTAAACAATATTTAATCTTCCAAACTGGTCAAATGTCTGAGCATTGATTGTTTCTGTATTTGTGTTATTATAATATAATTCTAATGTAAGTGGTCTTGTAGGCTGAAAACCATTATCGCCTGTGCCGCCTTCAAAATATGCTCTTGGAAGCCATTTATAGTCATTGCTTTTGAGACGTTCGTTCATATATGTATCCCATCCTGCTTTTCCGCTCATTCCGCCTTCTGTATAGCCGCTTCCATATGGTTCGATATCAGCAAAGAGATATTTCATCATTTCCATACCATCATCATAGTTATCTACCAGACGTGTTACAGCCCATACAAAATATGCTGCAACGCTTCTTGGGTCTTTGATGTTTACAACTTGCTTTAATTCATCTAAATCCCATGGAGCCGGGTCTGCCAAAGTAAATTTCTGGTCTTTTTTTAAGTCGCTTGTAAGCTCTGTTACATCTATCATAGGAATATCCGTATCAATTTTCACAGAGTTTGCAAACACTCCACTCACCAATGTAACCATCATAGTTACAGCCAATAACAACGCAAAGATTTTCTTTTTCATAATAATATTCGCCTTCCTTTTTAATATATTTTTAATTATCTGTCGTTTTCGTCAAAAATGTCGCCACATTCCGGGCAGAACTTCGGAGGATTCTGAGGATCACTAGGTGCCCATCCGCACTTGTCGCACTTGTAAAGCGGTGCGCCTGCAGGCTTTGGCTTACCGCAATTCTGACAGAACTTGCCCTGATTTACACTACCACACTCACAAGTCCAACCGTTAGCTTCAGGTTTTGGTTTTCCACAGTTCTGACAGAACTTGCCTGTATTGTGGGTACCGCATTCGCATTTCCATCCGCCTTGACTTGGTGCAGCACCGCCACCCATATTTACCTGCTGATTAACCATTGTATTCTGATTAGCGTCTCCGCCCTGCATAAAGCCTGCCATACCACCCATCATATTACCTGCCATATTCATTCCCATAAAGCCTGCCATAGCACCGTTAGGATTAGCAGCAGCAGTTCCCATAGCCTGAGCCGTTGCACCTGCCATATGTCCGCGGAGCATATTTGCATCTCTGCCCATAGCAGCACTTCTCTGGTACTCGGTAATTCTTGCTTCATCTTCTTCTGTTGCATTAACAGAAGATACGCCAAACTCAACGATTTCAACACCGCGTCTGTCTCTCCATTTTGAAGATAAAAGCTCATTTAGTTCATCTGCAAGCTGCATTGTATATGCAGGAATTGCACCGTAGTAAATGTTGTTCTGCGAAATCTTGAACATTGCAGGCTGAAGCGCAGTGAGTAGCTCTGACTTTAACTGCCCGTCAATTTCATCACGGGTAAATGCGTTTTCTACATTTGCACATACATTGGTGTAGAAAAGCATAGGGTTTGTAATTCTGTAAGAATATTCCCCGTGACAGCGGATTTTAATATCAAGCGGGAAGCCAATAGCCTGATCCATAATTCTGAAAGGAATAGGAGAAGGAGTGCCATACTTGTTTCCCATAATTTCCTTTGTGTTAAAATAGTAAACTCTCTGGTCTTTTGCAGGCTCACCGCCAAAGGTAAAACGCTTGCCGACCTCAGAGAAGCTCTTTTTAATGTTTCCACCAAGACCGCCATAGAGAAGACTTGGTTCCGTGCCTGTGTCATACACGAATTCGCCCGGCTCTGCACAAAGTTCTACAACCTTGCCTGATTCTACAATCATCATACACTGTCCGTCGTTGACATTGATGATAGAACCGTTTGAAATAATA
>JAZSQN010000110.1:0-5449 GCA_045537995.1 Congzhengia sp.
ATTTCGTTTATAACCCGTTTTTGAGCGTTTGTTAAGCTATATGGAAGGGAATTTAAAAAAACTGATACTGAATCTGTTTTTAAAAGAGGTATTGAAGGACTGCTTGTCCTGTCTTCTTTTAAAAATCTAAGAGCAGTTTGGAATATGAGTAGCTCTTCAAAAGCTAATCTTCGTTTTGCGATATTAAGAGCCTCTGCATCATTTGGAAAATGAATGTTTCTTATCGCATAAGATAAAGAACAGAGATTAAATTCTTTGCGAATATATTCGGGAAGTGTTTCAATAAAATCATTTGATAGTTTTAAAGCCTCACATACTGCAGAAGTAATGTGTTTTTGTGTAAGACCTGAAGAAAGGCTGTATACGGGAATGATTCGCCCTGTCAAAATGTTTTTATCAGTTTCTTCAAAAATAGGGGAGTGAAGCTGCAATCTTTTTGAATATGTAACTTTCCCGAAAAAAACATATTCTTTCTTAATATCAAGCATATTTTTGATATATCGGTTATTAAACCAAACAATTTCTAAAAAACCTGTGCCGTCAGACACCTTAACGGAGCATATGTACATATTCTTTCTCACATAGTTTTCGCGAATAGGAGAGACAGCACGCGCACGAATACATACGGTATCACCGTCTTTTATTTCTGCAATTTTTTTTATGGTGGTTCGGTCTTCGTATGCGCGTGGATAAAAATGCAACAAATCACCCACAGTAAAAACACCAAGCGTGCGGAATTTTTCCGCACGCTTTTGTCCAATACCGTGTAACGCGGTGATATTTTGATTTAAAATTGCGTTATGCATTAAAATCACACCTTATTCAACAGAGAAAATAAAGTCATAAAGAGGTTGACCACCGTAATATACCAAAACATCCAAATCCGGATATAAAGCTTCAAATTGTTCAGAAATATCTTCTGCTTGCTCCTCTTCGATTTTGCCGCCTAAGTAAATGCTAATAATTTCGCTGTCTTCATCAACAGTTTTGTTTAAGAGTTCTTTTAAAACAACAAAAGAATCGTCGCCAACAACTGTAATTTTACCTCCTGAAAGCCCCATAATTGTATCTTCTGGGTATTCTTTATCTTCGAAAGTAAAATTCCTTACAGAATATGTGACAGAGCCTGTCTTTGTATTTGCAACAGCCTCATTCATAGCGGAGATATTATCTTCGATAGAAATTGACGCATCGAAAGCAAGACACGCTGAAATTCCTTCAGGAACAGAACGGGTTTCTAAAACCACGATATTTTTTTCTGTTAAATCAACAACCTGCTTTGCTGCCATAATTATATTTTTATTATTGGGAAGAATGATAACAGTTTTAGCATTTATAGCTTCTACTGCAGATAAAATGTCATCTGTAGACGGGTTCATTGTCTGACCGCCTTTTATAACTTTATCCACGCCCATGTCAATAAAAATATTTTCCAAACCATCTCCTGCAGCAACTGCAGCAAAACCAAATTCTTTAGCTGGTTCTTCCTCTTTTGTTTCTGCTTCAGGAAGATTTTCATCATGCTGATATTTCATATTGTCGATTTTAATATTAACAAGTTCGCCAATTTTTAATGCTTCTTCTATAACAAAACCGGGATTATTTGTATGAATGTGAACTTTAACGATATCATTATCGTCTATAACAACCATACAATCGCCTTTTTTTTCAATTCTGTCACGGAAAAGTTTAACAGAAGATGACTCTTGATTTTTGTTTATTAAAAATTCTGTACAGTAAACGAACTCAATATTTGCATCAACTATTTTTTTGTCAACTGTTGTGTTAACGCTAACCTGACTTTCGTTAAGCTCGATCATTTTTCCGGTTTGCAAGTACTCTAGGGCGCCCTCTAAAATATAAACAAGGCCCTGACCACCGGAATCGACAACGCCTGCTGCTTTTAACTGTGGTAACAGTTCAGGAGTGCGAGCAAGACTTTCCTGAGCTGCTTTTGTTGCAGCGCGGACAACGCCGACAATATCAGCTCCATCTTCAGAAACTAAAATTGCAGCATCTGCAGCATCTCTTGCAACTGAAAGAATGGTACCTTCCATAGGTTTCATAACAGCTTTATACGCAGATGCTACACCTTCTTTAAAAGCAAGTGCAACATCTTTTGATTCTGCTGAGGTAAGCCCTGAAAAACCGCGAGACATACCACGAAAAATCTGTGACAAAATAACACCTGAGTTTCCTCGTGCGCCACGAAGAGAGGAAGAAGCAATAGCAGACATCATCTTATCAACGGACTTATAGTCGTTTTGTAAAATGTCTTTTGCTGCAGCTGAAATTGTCATTGACATATTAGAACCTGTATCGCCGTCTGGAACAGGGAAAACATTCAAATCATTTAAAATAATTTTATTATTACAAAGCTTATTTGCGCCTGATAAAAATGCGCGGCATAAGCATTCATAGTCAGCCGTGTATAACAAAATGGTGCACCTCCGAATTAACTAACTCTAACGCCTTCAACATTGACATTAACGCTGCCTACTTTAAAGCCTGTAGCGTTTTCTACAGCATAGGTTACATTTTCAATTATGCTTTCGCAGGTAGCATTAATATTTACACCGTATTCTACTATGATGTGTAAGTCTATACTGATTTTGTCATCAGCGGTAGAAACTTTTATACCTTTTGTAATTGTATCCCATTTTAAAAGTGAGGCGATACTGTCTGTTGCACTTTTGTAAGCCATACCGACAACTCCATAACAAGTTGAAGTAGCTACACCAGCGATTCTGGCAATCACATTATCCGATACAACAATAGCGCCGCTTTCATTTTCGGTTTTAATAGCCATAATAAATACCATAGACCTTTCTGCCCGCAAATTGTGTAAGAATTGTCGTA
This sequence comes from Congzhengia sp., assembly GCA_045537995.1. Lineage (GTDB taxonomy): Bacteria > Bacillota > Clostridia > UBA1381 > UBA9506 > Congzhengia. Next base: position 2,860 of record JAZSQN010000110.1, read on the forward strand.
TGCGAGCCTACGACAACACGATATGTAAAGAAAAACAACAATACACATCTGTATTATAACATAAAAAATACCAAAATGGAAGAGTTTTTTACGATTTTGTATCAAAAAGATTACAGCACAGCAAAAATGCCGTGCTGTATGATCTTAATGAGAACGCTCTCCGTTCGGGACTTTATCTTTAAAGAGAATTGTAATTGTCCAAAGACCTGCAAGCCCAACAAGAGCAAAAATGATTCTGCTTGCTACGGACAATTGACCGCCGAAAAGGTAGCCGACAAAGTCAAGTCCGAAAAGCCCGATAGAGCCCCAGTTTAAAGCACCGATAATGACTAAAATGAGACAGATGTTATCTAAAAATTTCATAAGACCAACCTTTCTCCCGCAATTTATGTTAAAAGAAGGCAGCGGGACAACGCTTCTTTTTATGGTGTTAGTTTTCTCTAAAAAAAACATATTATTCAACAAGTTAAAATATTATAAAACGAGGTGAAAAAAATGTACAGAGCAGGAGAATTCAGACAAAAAGAGGTAATAAATATAAATGATGCAAAAAGATTGGGATATGTTTCTGATGTTGAGGTTTGTCTCGGTAAAGGTGAAATAGAGTCTATAATAGTACCTGGAAAAATGAAACTTTTTAATTTTGGGAAAAAGGATGATTTGGTTATTACATGGGACAAAATAAAAGTAATAGGGGACGAGGTAATCCTAGTAGATATATAAAAAAGACCTAGTTAAACCAGGTCTTTTTTATATATTATCTTCCTGCTTTTGGTTTAAAGGTTGAACATTCAACCGAGCATTGCTGAACTGGGTCGCATGTGCTTACTTTTATGCAATCAGCATAACATTTTTCGCCTTCGCCGTGATATTCACAGTTAGTAACAGTACATGAAATTCCTAAAATAGGGTTTTCTTTTTTCATAGATATATCCATTTTTTTACCTCCTTTGTTTTAATTATTTTTTCTTAAAAAAATTTTTTTATTCACATGAAAAAAACAATACAAATATTGACTTTATTATTTGAATATCGTATAATTAAAATAGACAACAGGTACATCTACAAAAGGAGAAATTTACATGAAAAAATTAATTTTGATTTTTCTTGCCATGCTGGTTTTTATAACATCTTTTTTTGCAGTGCCGGTGTTAGCTGCTGATACGAGTGGCATTTGGTACGAAAAAAGCGGAAATGAAGTTAAAATAAAAGTACAGGGTATTGAGGAAGAAAAAGCAATATTAATTATGGGCTGTTATAAAAGCAAAAGAATGATCTCATCTGAAATATATCCAATTGTAGATCACGACGGTACATATAAATCTCAAAATTTTACATTAGAAGACGGATGTACATATAAGTTTTTCGTGTGGGCAGATAACGATATTAGCGCAAGACCTTTGTTTGATGCGCTGACTATTACAACTAATACAGCAGATGGTGTAGGTACAGTTGACTCTTTTGAAATGCTGAATATACAAGGTAAAATTACCAGTGCGTATGGTATTTCTTTATCAGTCGATGAAGCAAATGAATGTGGTATAAATGAGATTGAGGTAGAAACAAGGGACGGAGCAATGTACTTTGATATCAGAAATCTTGATATAAATATTGAAGATTATCTGGGAAGGAGTGTCATTGTTTACTACGAGAGTGTTTCGGGAATCAATTATGCTAACGGAATTGATTTACAGGCTGGTAAAAATAAAACATATAAAATTTTGCTTAATGGTTCTGGCGGAGATATTCTTAGATATGATTCGTCAGTTATTCAGTATAAAGAAAATTTTAGTGATGCGGTTTCTAATTCTAAACAGGTGAATATCAGTTCTTCCTATAAATGTATCTTTAACTATTGCTCGACATCTAATACAATCGATAATATACTTAAAGAAAATATTGACAAATCAGGTTATATTATTGCTGTGTGCTCGGGTAGCAATGATATTGCAGATGTAGTTTTTGTAAATACTTTTAAAACAGTTATTGTAGACTCGGTAGATAAAGTAAATAATAAGATTTGTGCCCTTAACACAGATGAAACTTATGAGTTAAATACAAATTTATCAACTAAAGATATTTCTATAAAACACAGAGGAGCGGACTATCCTTTGGCAAACATCTGCAAGGAAGATGTTCTTTCTATCTGTAAAAGCAGTGACGGAAAGTATGTAAGAGTTTTGGTTTCTACTGAGCGGAGAAACGGAATGATAACAGAGATTGATATGAATGGAGGATATAGAATAGGTACCTCAGAGCAAATGTGCAGACTTTCTCCTGAGATATATGGTATTTATGGAAATAATAACTTTTTTTCTCTTGGAGAAAATATATCAGTTGTCTTAGACGCATTTGGGCAGATAGCATACTTTATTCCTGATGAACATCCATATGATTCAACAACAAAACCATTAGCAGTTATTAAGAGGAAGGGTTTAGCTTTGGATGAAGATGAAAATATAGTAGAGAGGTACCACTTTATTTGTCAAGATGAAGAGCGTGTGGCTTCAATTTATAGTTATATTAATGAAGATGCTTCTAACATTGACGAAACTGATACAGGGGAATTGGAAGTTGGAGATGCGTTTTG
>JAZSQN010000004.1:0-1945 GCA_045537995.1 Congzhengia sp.
AAAATCTTTTTCATAATTTACATTACCTTTCTGTCCGCAAATTTTTGTAGCACGCGTGGACTCTCGTGCATAAAATTACATTTTTTATGTATAATTTATATAAATTCTTCTTAAATTATAACATTCATTTTATGTTTTGTCAACGCATTTTTACACTAATTCTGCTTTTGTCAAATAATTTCGAAATAACCATTGATTTTTCCTCAAAAAATGCTATAATATATTGTAGGTATATAAAATTGTACTAACCCATTGTAATTAGATATTACGGAGGTTTGATAAACTTGGAAAAGCTTGTTGTTAAAGGTGGCAAGCGTCTTTGTGGCGAGGTAACAATCAGTGGCGCAAAAAACGCAGCAGTGGCAATTATACCTGCGGCAGTTTTAGTTGATGGTATATGCATTGTCGAAAATGTTCCCGCAATCAAAGATGTTGAAGTGATTTGCGATATACTTAAAGAGCTCGGTGCTAAAATAGATTATTTGGATAAGTATACAATTAAAATCGATTGTTCCGGTGTGAATAAATATACAGCACCTTATGAAATGGTGCGCAAAATGCGTGCCTCATATTATCTTTTAGGTGCTCTTTTAGGAAGAATTAAAAAGGCTGATGTAGCGCTTCCCGGAGGTTGTAACTTTGGCAGCCGTCCTATCGACCAGCATTTAAAAGGATTTCGCGCTTTAGGTGCTACGGTAAACGACTGTGCAGAAAAAACCGGTGCTATTTATGCAGAAACAGATGGTCTTGTAGGCACGAATGTTTACTTAGATGTTGTATCTGTAGGTGCTACAATCAATGTAATGCTCGCAGCAACACTGGCAAAAGGTACTACAATTATCGAAAATGTTGCTAAAGAGCCACATATAGTCGATGTTGCCAACTTTTTAAATGCTATGGGTGCCAACATTAAAGGCGCCGGTACAGATGTTATAAAGATTTTAGGAAAAGAAAAGCTTCACGGCGGTACATACTCAATTATTCCTGATCAGATTGAAGCAGGTACTTTTATGGTAGCAGCTGCCGCTACAGGCGGAGATGTTTTAGTTAAAAATGTCATACCTAAGCATATGGATTCAGTCAGTGCAAAGCTAATTGAGGCAGGTGCTAAAGTTTTAGAATTCGACGACAGTATACGGGTTATTGGAACCGATACCGTAAATCATGTAAATATAAAAACACTTCCATATCCTGGATTTCCTACAGATATGCAGCCTCAGTTTGTATCTTTACTGTCCGCTGCTAAAGGAACAAGTATTGTAACAGAAAGCGTATGGGAATCAAGATTTCAGTATGTTGATGAACTCCTTAAAATGGGAGCAGATATTACCATTAACGGAAGAACTGCTGTAATTAAAGGAACAGGATTAACAGGAGCTCAAGTTCGTGCAACAGACCTTCGCGGCGGTGCAGGTATGGTCATTGCAGGTTTAATGGCAAAAGGTGAAACTACAATTACAGATATCCAGTACATAGATCGCGGATACGAAAACATGGAAGAAAAATTTAGAAACTTAGGCGCGGATATCACGCGTATAAACGATTAAGTAATTTACTCAAAGGAGATGCTCATATAATGAAAAGTAGTCAAATTGTTTTAGCAGGTTTCGGTGGTCAAGGTATTCTTTTTGCCGGCAAGGTTTTAGCATACACTAGTCTTGCAACTGACAGAAATGTTACCTGGCTCCCCTCTTATGGTCCCGAAATGCGTGGCGGCACATGCAACTGTAGCGTCGTTATTTCAGACGGTACACCTGTTGGTGCACCAATCATTCCTGAACCCGATGTTCTAATAGCCCTAAACCGCCCATCTTTAGATAAGTTTGAAGATGCCGTAAAGCCCGGCGGATATATTATAATTGATAATTCTTTGATTGACCGAGAAGTTAATCGTACAGATGTCAATGTTATAAAAATCCCCGCAACAGAGCTTACAAATAAGCAC
>JAZSQN010000051.1:0-3124 GCA_045537995.1 Congzhengia sp.
CCCTTGTTGTCTTCAATGATTGAAGATTGTATCGGAATAGGTAACTCCGTACAAGAAGGGGGTGCTATATACAACTTTACAGGTCCTCAGGGATTTGGTGTTGCAAATATGGCAGATGCTCTTTATGCGGTTAAAAAACTAGTATTTGAAGAAAAGAAATTTACATTATCAGAGCTTAAAGAAGCAATGATAAACAATTTTGGAGAACCTATTCCCGAAAAACAAATCCAGGAAATAACAATAAATGTTGTGACCGAACTCGCAAAAAGCGGAAAAGAGATTAGCGATGCCGTTATTTCTGACATTGTAAAATCTGTTAAAGCATCATGTGAAAACAATCCAAAATCAAAGGATTTCAAGCGCATTCGTGAATTAATTGACAATGTTCCTAAGTTCGGCAATGATATTCCGGAAATAGATGCTTTTGCGCGTGATGTTGCTTATACATATACAAAACCCGTTGAAAAGTATAAAAATCCAAGAGGCGGTGCATATCAAGCAGGACTTTATCCTGTTTCTGCAAATGTTCCACTTGGAGCGCAAACAGGTGCAACTCCTGACGGAAGATTGGCATATACCCCTGTTGCAGACGGTGTATCGCCTTCAGCAGGAAAAGATATTAACGGTCCTACAGCTTCATGTAATTCAGTTTCTACGCTCGACCATCATATAGCGTCAAACGGAACACTGTTCAATATGAAATTCCATCCTTCAGCATTAAAGGGCACTTCAGGACTAGAATCTTTCTGCGCTTTGGTTCGCGGTTACTTTGATAGAAAAGGAAGCCATATTCAATTCAATGTTGTTGACCGTGCAACACTTATTGACGCTCAGAAAAATCCTGAAAAATATAGAGGATTAGTTGTTCGAGTAGCTGGTTACAGTGCTCTGTTTACAACACTTTCTAAATCACTTCAGGATGATATTATTAACAGAACAGAACAGGGAATGTAATAAATATGAGTATTTATGATGTTAAGGGAAGAATATTTGATATTCAAAGATTTTCGGTTCATGACGGACCAGGAATTAGAACTATCATATTTTTAAAAGGATGTTTCTTGCGTTGCAAATGGTGCTGCAATCCGGAATCGCAAAACTTTGATATAGAAGAAATGGAATTCGGTGGCAAGAAAAAAATCATAGGTCGTGATGTCACTGTAGGTGAAGTACTAGAAACTATCAAGCGTGACATGCAATATTACAGGCGTTCAGGAGGCGGCGTTACTTTGTCTGGTGGGGAATCTTTAGGACAGCCGGAATTTGCAACTGCTCTTCTTAGAGCCTGTAAGGAAAACGGCATTAATACAGCAATGGAGTCTACAGGATTTGCTAAATTTGAAACTATCGAAAGATATCTTCCTTATTTAGATTATTATCTTATGGATATCAAACATATCGATTCGAAAAAGCATGAAAAATTTACGACAAGACCTAATGAACTTATTTTAGAAAATGCAAAGAAAATCGCAGAAAAAGCAAACAAACTAATAATAAGAGTTCCTGTCATTCCCACTTTTAACGATACTAAAGAAGAGATTTTTTCAATTGCTAAATTTGCAGAATCTTTGCCAAATGTGAATGAAATCCATCTTCTCCCTTATCACAAATTTGGAGTTGACAAATATAAAGGTCTTGGACGCACATATGAGTTGGCTGATATTGTTCCTCCGTCAGATGAGAAAATGCAATCACTCTTAAAATCAGCTCAAAGAACAAGACTTCATTGTCAGATAGGAGGTTAATTTATGTCCGATAATGAATTACTAAATTTAAAAGATAAAATGCGTATAGTTCAGGAATTAGTTCCTGGAAAACAAATAAGTATTGCTCATATCATCGCTAATCCGGATAAAATACTTTATAAAAAATTAGGGTTAGATCCCAGTGTTGATTATGCAAAATCAGCGATAGGCGTTGTTACTATCTCTCCTGCCGAAACAGCTATTATTATTGCTGATATTGCAACTAAATCCTCAGGTGCTGAAATTGGATTTGTTGACCGATTCAGTGGTACATTGATTGTAACAGGCACTGTTTCTGAGGTTGAAGCCTCTTTAAAAGCTCTTTGTGACTACACTAAAGAAGTTTTAGGCTTTACAGTTTGTGATATATCTAAAACCTGATATGGAAGATAAAAATAATCTGGATATAAAAAAACTAATTCTTATTGGTCGTAGCGAGGCAGGTAAAACCACATTGACACAGGCGCTGCTCGGTAAGGATATAAAATACGAAAAAACACAAGCCGTTTCTAACTCTGATATTTTAATTGATACTCCGGGTGAATACATACAATCCAGAGAATTTGGAAGTGCACTTGCCCTCTACTCTTATGAGTCGGACATTGTTGGATTATTAGCAAGCGCCATTGAACCATTTTCATTGTTCAGTCCCAATATTACATGCATGGCGACAAGAGAGGTAATTGGCATCGTAACTAAAATAGACCACCCTGAAGCTAACCCAGATAAAGTTGAAAACTGGCTTCGCATCGCAGGTTGTGAAAAAGTATTTAGAATTAGTTCCTATACCGGTGAAGGTATTGATGAATTAAAAGAATATTTATCAAAAAAACAGAAAAAACAACAAAAACCAACATGATATCACTTGACAATATATATTTATATATGTTATTATTACTATAGTATATTATTAAATAAAATAAATTCTAAACCGAAAAGGAGAAACAAAAATGGTATCCGAATACGAAATCAAAAAACAGATTTGTGACATCGGTAAGAGAATTTATAACAGAGGTATGGTTGCTGCCAATGATGGTAACATCTCAGTAAAAATCTCTGACAATGAATTCTTATGTACTCCTACAGGTGTAAGTAAGGGTTTTATGACACCCGAATACATCTGTAAAGTTGATGCTGATGGCAATGTAATCCAGGCAAACAAAGGTTTTAAACCTTCATCAGAAATCAAAATGCATATGAGAGTGTACAAAGAACGCCCTGATGTTAAGGCTGTTGTTCACGCTCACCCGATCTATGCAACAAGTTTTGCTATTGCAGGCATCCCGCTCACACAGCCCATTATGCCTGAAGCAGTTATTGCGTTAGGTTGCGTACCGATTGCTGAATATGGTACACCTTCTACACATGAAATCCCGGAC
>JAZSQN010000148.1:0-7303 GCA_045537995.1 Congzhengia sp.
TTAAAAGGAGGGAAAATGAAAAAGTTTGTGTTGTGTTAGTTGTGGTATGCCTATATAATAACACCTTTTTCGACATTTTTCAATTCGCCATCTCTACAAAAATAACAAAAACCTTTTTTTGTTTTTGTGTATAATGCACAATTAATTTCCCTCATATACTTTTTTAAGCTTTAATGTAAGCTTATCTCCATCTAACGATTTTATTCCAGCAGGAAGCGATAATTCTACTTCGACCTCACCGCTTTCAGAAATCATCCTCTTTGTTACAAGCTTTGTTGTAACACTTTGTAGCTCTTCAATCGCTGCCGCAGTTCCTGCAACTTCAATGCTTTTCACAGAATTGTTATCAAATATATAATACTCGCGGCTACTGTTTATTCCTTCTGCAAATTTCACACTTATATCAACTGTTTTCTTCTTTAAAATCTCACAATGAACATCGACTGTTTCTGTTTCAAGCGTCACATATGGTGTGTTTAAAACTGTATCTGATGTACCTACAAAATATAGCGGTTGTATGGTTGATATATCTTCTTCTTTGCCAGAAACATTTACATCGGCAGAAAGCTTTTCGATACCTTTTACAATAGACTTAGGCCCTTTAACTTTTGCTTTTTCGGGTTCTGCCTTTATATTTCCTACAACATATCCGTTTTTCGGAGAGCCTACTGTATTAATTACTATTTCTTTTTCTTCCTCTACTATTTCGTCAACAGTTACGCTTATGTAGGAAGGCTTTTGCTCTACAAGTTCAATATTTCCGTAGGGAAGGACAACATTTGTATATACATTGTGTGTGCCTGTTGTTTCTATTTTGCTCACATCTGCTACAACTGTGATATCTTCCTTTTTTATACCGGTTAAATACTTTCTTTGACCTCTTACTTTAACGCTTACTTCTACTTCCTTATCATTTATAAGCATTAGTCCCTGTTCTTCAAGTTCTCCCTTTGTAAACTGTACAGGAACCGCTTTAACAGTTTTTTCTATATCAGGACTCTGCACCTGAATAATATAAAACCACATAAAAATAGCAAACAGAAGTGAAATAAGTTTTGTTGAAATATCTTTTTTCATATTACTTCTCCAATCCTGAGTAATTACTGATTGTTACCGTCTGCACCCTTTTTTTCTGCCTTTTTTTTGAGTTTCTCCTTGTGTGACTTTAAAATGTCCAAATTTTTCTTCACATTTTCAGGCACCTCATCTTTAGGCTCTAATGCTCTTTGTAAAAGCTCACTTAAACTCTCTATCGAAAGGTTTCTTATCATATCTCCTTTATGCATAACAGAAATCTTTCCGGTTTCCTCCGAAACAACAAGACTTATACAATCGGATTGTTCTGATATTCCTAGTGCCGCTCTGTGTCTTGTGCCGTACTCTTTACCTAAATCTCTGTTAGATGATAACGGAAGAACACATGCTGCCTTATAAATTTTTTCGTCACGGATAATTACCGCTCCGTCATGCAATGGTGTGTTTTGCACAAATATATTTTCCACCAGTTCTTTTGTTAAAACTGCATTTATCAATGTCCCACCCGTAAGTAAATCATCAAGTCTTACATCGTTTTCAAACACAATCAAAGCTCCGGTATTAGTTTTTGACATATTTTCACAAGCTTTGCATATTTCGTTAACCAAATCCTTACTTTCACTTTTTTCTTCAGAAAACCACTTGCTGAATTTAGTTCTTCCCATATGCTCTAACGCCCGGCGAAGCTCAGGCTGAAAGATTATCACAAGCGCAATGAAACCCATCTGGATTACATTGCCCAAGACAAAGCTTATCATATTAAGATGAAGCCACTCAGCCAGATATGTAATTACCAAAACAACACCTATACCTTTTATCAGCTGTGCCGCACGGGTGTTTTTAAAACGAATTATAATATTATATACTACAACCGCAACAATCAGTATGTCAATTATGTCTGTTACCCCGATTGTAGTTAAAAAGGGAATTAAATTATTTTGTATAAAATCCAAAAAAGACACCCCCGTATTTGTTATCATTTTAATTTTAACATATTTTTTTTAATATTACAATGTAATTTGCATTAAAATTTTAATTTAGTTCACAAAAATAGCTGTAGCAAAATTATTTTGCTACAGCCCCTTTATTTAATCTATATAGTATACATAGTTTTGCTTTCTCGGCTTTGGTTCAGGGTAGTCTCCGTCAGCATATCCTATAAAGCAGTTTCCGACTCGCTCAAAGTCGCCTTCTATACCAAGTTCACTTAAAAATGCTTTTCCCTCGTGTGTTTCAAAAACTTCTTTTGCCCTGTGTATCCAACAGCTTCCAAGACCTAAAGATGATGCTGCAAGCATGAGGTTTCCCATAACTAAGCTCGCATCGTAAATCCCTGTGTGAACACTCTTATCATACAGCACAACTAATACCACAGGCGCTCCGTAAAAAGGATCAATGTCTACGCCTCTTATCTGTGCGTTTTTCTTTGACAGCCAGTCACGCTTTTTTCTATCTGTAACCGCCAAAATCACAGGAGCTTGCTTGTTCATTCCGGTTGCTGCGTATGTACCCGCCTCAACTATCTTTTCTATAAGCTCTTTTTCTACAGGTATGTCTTTGTATTTTTTTACACTTCTTCTTTCGAGTATAGCATTTAAAGTTTCATTCACTTTTTATACTCTCCTTTTAGATTTTACAAAAGCATTTATAAATACAAAACCAAAAATCATAACCGTACCTAAAATTTCAATACTGCTGAGTTTCTGATTTAAGATTATTGTAGATGAAATAATGGCTGTTGCAGGGTCTATATAGCTTAAAATACCCCAACTTTGTGCTGTAATTCTCTTTGATGCAGAAAACGCTAGTGCATAAGCTATTCCTGTATGCACAATACCTAAAACTAGAAGCATCCAGCCGGTATTTCCGCTTATTTGTATACTATTTAGGTCTACTGTGAAGACAGTATATACCGTCATAACAACAGCCGCAACTGCCATCTGATAAAATGTATTATCAAGGCTTGATATTCCGCTTATTTTCTTACTCAAAATCATTACAGCGCAGTAAAGAATTGCTGCGGCAACAGCATAAATAACACCTTTTGTATGTACGGCTTCATTTCCTATAATACCCGAAATCAAAACCGCACCTGCAAGTGCGCCCAAAGTACATGCAATGTGTACAATTGATGGTCTTTCCCTTAGTACTATAGGCGATGCTATAAGCACGAATACAGGAGCTAAATTATAACACGCAGTCGCTACAGGTACTGTTGTGTGTTTATACGCCTCGAACAAAAATACCCAGTTAAATCCCAATGCAATACCAGAAAGTATAATCGGAATTGCATTTTTCTTTATTGACGACATATTTGAGCGATTGGGATAAAAACCTAAAATAATAGCTAAAAATGCTGTACCTACAATCGCGCGCATACACGCAACAAAAGCAGAAGGCAGGGCAATTTTGTTTATAAAAATGCCGATTGTACCAAAGATTATCATTGCTAATACCATTTTAATTTTTCCCATAATATTTCCCCTTTCTACGCGGTCTGTGCCGACTCTTCTTTAGGAAGTTTTTGTAAAAAATTTATAACAAGCGGCAATGTGACAAAAAATGACATCACATCTGCTGCTGCTTGCGCAAGTTGTACGCCTAAGAGTCCGAAAAAGTAACATAAAATCAATATCGTAGGAATAAAGAGTATTCCGTTTCTAAGCATAGAAACGAAGGTTGCCTTCTTGTTTTCTCCTATACTTTGAAAAAGCATATTGGAACAAATTACAACAGGTTGGAAAACTAATGCTGCAAGCTGAAATCTCAACGCTTGTGTCCCAATCAATATTACCTGAGGGTCATTTCTGAAAAGCCCTATCAGACGACCTGATAAAAACATTCCAAAAACAGAAAATATACCTAACAATATTTCGCCAGTTACAAATGTGAAATAAAAAGATTTTTTAACTCGCGAAAATTTCTTTGCACCGTGATTAAATGCCGCTACAGGTTGAAATCCCTGACCTATGCCCAAACCTACCGCAAAAACAAAGAAACAAATCCTGTTAACTATTGACATAGCAGCAACAGCTTCATCTCCATACATTCCTGCAAGATTATTTAAAATCATCGTAGCAACACTGTTTAACCCCTGCCTCATAAGGCTTGGAAATCCCGTTGCCATAATATGAAATATCCCTTTAGGATTTTTTCTTAAAAGTAAAACTGAAAGCTTACTCTGAGTTTTGCCGCCTAAAAACATCAAAAGCAAAATCACAAAGCTTATCGCTTGAGAAAGTGCAGTTGAAAGACCCGCTCCTTCTATCCCCATATCCAAAACAAATATAAAAATAGGGTCGCACACTATGTTTACAGCACCACCGATAATAAGACCTATCATCGCAAAGAATGCTTTGCCTTCATATCTCAAAATGTTATTTAAAGCAAAGCTCATCATTGTTACAGGTGCTGAAATTAAAATGTATATTCCGTAACCTTTAGCATAAGGAAATATAGTATCCGTACTGCCTAAAGCACGCATCAACGGCTCAATAAATATCAATCCGAAAACAGTTATTAAAATTCCTGTTACTAAACATGAAAATATGCTCAATGACGCAAAAACGCTCGCACTGTCCACATCACGCTCGCCCAGTTTTCTTGCAATAATACTCCCTGCACCATGACCAAACATAAAGCCGAACGCCTGTATTATTGCCATCAGTCCGAAAACAACACCTACAGCTCCGCTTGCACTGTTGCCCAAAGCACTTACAAAAAAAGTATCTGCCATATTGTAAATGTTTGTAACAAGCATACTTATAGTAGTAGGAATTCCAAGAGTAATAACGAGCTTCGGAATGGGTGAACCCGTCATTTTCTCATAATGTGCATCGCGTACTTTTTCTTCAATTTCTGCCATACTGATTCCTTTCCTTTTTGCTGTTAATTATATTATAACATCTTTTTTCAAAAAATGCGAACATTTTTTTAAAAAATAAAAAAGACTTGTAAAAAAACAAGTCATTTTACTGTAAATTCAATATTCTATTACTTTATTTACAAAACTTTTCTATATAATTATCAATAGCATTAGAAATTATCTTTAATGACATTTCACGATTACTTACCTCATTAACCGCAGTCTCTTTATTTTCAAGATTTTTGTATACGGTGAAAAAGTGACTCATTTCATCAAAAACATGGTTTGGTAATTCGTTGATGTCTTTATACATATTGTAATTAGGATCATTAAACGGAATTGCTATGATTTTTTCATCTTTTCTGCCATTGTCTATCATAGATATAACACCAATTGGATATGCCCTTACCAAAGTCATAGGCTCAATTTGTTCTGAACACAGCAAAAGTACATCTAACGGGTCGTTGTCATCACCATAGGTGCGCGGAATAAATCCGTAGTTTGCAGGATAATGTGTAGATGTATACAATATTCTGTCTAAAATGAGATATCCGGTCTCTTTATCAAGTTCATACTTTTTCTTACTGCCCTTAGATATCTCGATAACACAAATAAAATCTTCAGCATTTATTCTTTTCGGAGAAATATCATGCCATATATTAGACATATTTAAAACCCCCTTTTTTAGTTGTGATTTTAATTCTATCATAACAATTTAAAAAAGTAAATATTTATTATACCAAATTTAAATAATATTTAAAAATTTATTGAAAGCTCAATTTTTTTATGATATAATATGCGGTATAATCATAGTAAAAAACAGAATTTAATTTAGGTGTAATTAGTTAAAGTTATGCACGAAAGGAATGAAAGCACTTAAAATGAAACATTTTGATATTAAAACACAGATATATTTTGGAGAAAACTCTTTAGACAGACTCTCTGAAATTACATATAAAAAAGCACTCATTATTTCTGACCCCTTCGTTGTAAAGAGCGGTATGGTACATCTTATTACATCACGCCTTCAACATGCAAATATTGAGTGGCATATTTTTGTCGATGTAATTCCTGACCCTCCTATTGAGAAAATATCCTTAGGAGTTATTGAGGTTCTCAAATTACAGGCAGATGTCATCATTGCTGTCGGCGGAGGTTCAGCAATAGATTCAGCTAAGGCTATTCGTGAGGTGGCAGTTAAAGCCGACTCCGATTACAAGCGTCCCGCTTTGATCGCTATTCCAACCACAAGCGGAACAGGTAGTGAAGTAACATCTTTTTCTGTTATTAGCGACACGAAAAATCATACAAAAACACCGCTTGCAAACGATTCTCTACTTCCTGACGAAGCAATTCTGGACGCCGAGCTTGTAAAGAGCGTTCCTGCTGCAATCACAGCAGATACAGGTATGGATGTATTTACACATGCCCTTGAATCATATGTAAGCAAAGAAAACAATGAATTCTCTGCCGCTTTAGCAGAAAAGGCTATAGAAATAACAGGCTCGTTTTTGCTGCGCTCATATTTAGATAACAACGACACCCACGCTCGTCAAAAAATGCATGTCGCATCTTGTCTTGCAGGACTCGCATTTAACACCGCATCACTTGGAATCAACCACAGTATGGCACATCAGCTAGGTGCATCTTTGCACATTCCACACGGTAGGGCAAACGCGATGCTCCTTCCCTACATTATTGAATACAACAGTGATATTGATAAATACTCTCACTTAAGAAACGACTATCCAAAGCACGTCCACAAATACGCCACTGTAGCACGAGTTTTAGGCTTGCAGAACTTCAATATTGTAACTACTGTCAGAGCACTTTCTAACTGGTGCCAATTTATGATGAGAGAAATGAATATGCCTCTATCAATATCCGAAACAGGTGTTTGCACTAAAGAAGAGTATTTTGCACAAATCCCTTCAATGGCTGAAGCTGCACTAAAAGACGCCTGCACAAAAACCAATCCAAAAACTCCTACTCTGAAGGATCTCGAAATGCTATACGCACAACTTTGGTAGTATATAAACAAAAAAGGATACCAGAAGGTATCCTTTTTTTGTTGGTGACCCATCGGAGATGTGTATGCTGCGCATCCACCCTGCTCGCCGACCGTGAGCATAGCTCACAGTACCCGTCTGTGCAACACGTTCGCTAAAAACTTGCCACAGGCAAGTTTTCTTCACGCTCCGTGCTCTCTCAGAGTTCGAATCTCCGAACTTAACAAAATCAAAGAAAGAATACCCAAAGGTATTCTTTCTTTGATGGTGACCCATCGGAGATTCGAACTCCGGACACCTTGATTAAAAGTCAAGTGCTCTACCGACTGAGCTAACGGGTCAGGGTTGGCTGGGGTGGCAGGATTTGAACCTACGAATGCGGGAGTCAAAGTCC
>JAZSQN010000094.1:0-3942 GCA_045537995.1 Congzhengia sp.
TAAATCTTTGCCGCTTATTGTAAAAACTTTTGGCGGAGCTCTAAAGAGTGTGGCAGGTGCTACAGATTCCTCTTTCTTGCGTACAGAACAAGACCTCAACCTTAAATTTGTAATTGCTGCAATTTTGTTATTAACAATTGCTGTATGGCTTGTTCCGGCAATTCCTGTAAGTTTATTGGGAGCTGTAATTGTAGTTGTTTTCGGATTCTTTTTTGCTACCGTTTCATCCCGTATGGTTGGACTTGTAGGAAGCAGTAACAATCCTGTTTCTGGTATGTCGATTGCAACATTACTTATAGCAACACTAATTTTAAAGTTAACAGGATCTCAGGGTACGATAGGAATGACCAGTGCTATTGCTATAGGTTCGATAATATGTATCGTTTCAGCTATTGCAGGAGACACATCTCAGGATTTAAAGACAGGATACCTTCTTGGTGCTACACCTAAAAAACAACAAATAGGAGAAATCATAGGAGTAGTATCAGCAGCAGTTGCTATAGGCGGAACGCTTTATCTTTTAGACAGTGCATGGGGATTTGGTTCAGAAGAACTTGCTGCACCACAGGCGACACTTATGAAGATTATTGTAGAAGGGGTAATGGGTGGCACGCTTCCTTGGGGACTGGTTTTAACAGGTGTTTTCATTGCTGTTATGGCTGAAGTATTAGGTATTCCTGTGCTTCCGTTTGCGATAGGTGTATATCTCCCTGTTCAACTTAATGCTTGTATAATGGTCGGAGGACTTGTGAGACTATTTATAGAAAAATCCAAAAAGAACGAAGACGAGAAAAAAGCCAATATAAGTAACGGTGTTCTATTTTGTTCAGGTATGATTGCAGGTGAAGGTTTAGTTGGCATCATTTTAGCAGTTTTTGCTGTATTTGGTATTGACAAGATACTTGATTTATCACAAAAATTAGGATTCTCTCCTGCGTTTTACAATGTTGGCGGTTTGATACTTTTTGCGCTCATTATATTGACTTTATTAAAATTTTCTGTATGGAAGAAGAAAAACTAGAAAATGAGAAAAAAGGAAGTTATCTTAAAAAACTATCTTGAAATGAAGCCGAAGCGGGCAGAAGGTATTCTATGGTCATCAAATGAAGCTGGTGATGTTACGATAGAAATTGAAAATAAAGGTATGGTTAATCGCCTTGCGCAGTTGATTTTTAGTAAACCTAAGACAAGCTTTGTTCATCTTGATAAAACCGGAAGTTTTATCTGGAATTTACTAGACGGAGAAAAGACAATAATAGAGATAGGAAAGAGCGTAGAAAAAAACTTTGGAGATAGCGTAAAGCCTCTTTATGAAAGATTGAGTAAGTACATTCAAATATTAGAAAGCTACAATTTTATTTCATACAAAAAAGACTAAAGCAAATGCTTTAGTCTTTTTTAAATATCAAGCCTGTTTTTAATTTCATTGCGATAGAATGCTTTTATATTTTCTGCAACTTCTTTAATACAACGAAGTCTTGACTCGTAAGCTCCCCACGCCATATGCGGTGTTAAAAGAGCGTGCTTATTTCCCATGAGTTTATAAAAAGGATGGTTCACAGAAAATGGTTCTTCCGAGTAAACATCTATTCCGATACCACCAATTTTTTCATCTAAAACTGCTTTAGCAAGTGCTTCTTCATCTGTTACAGCTCCTCGTGCTACATTGATAAAAACAGCATTTTTTTTCATTTGAGAAATAAGATTTTCATCAATGATCCCTCTTGTCTCATCAGAAAGCGGAAGATGAACTGAAATTATATCTGCATTTTTAAAAATATGCGAAAGCTCATGACAAGGTATACAAGGATCCGGCGTGCGCTTAAAAGCTATTACTTCACAACCTAATGCTTGTGCAACCTTTGCAACTTCGCGACCTATATCACCTAACCCTATAATACCCCAGACTTTTCCGCAAAGCTCATGGTATGTCGGTGTTAGTTTGTTTGCAATGCCGCTTTTTGTATAATTACCGTTGTGAACATAAGTATTGTACTCATCTATGGACATCAAAAGATTAAGTGCCATAGCAACTGTGAGCTGTGCTACACTGTGTGATGAGTATCCTACAACATTACATACAGCAATATTGTTCTTTTTGCAATAATCAGTATCTATATTGTCATATCCTGTTGCGGTTTCGCAAATGAGTTTGAGGTTTTTTGCATGTTTTAAATTGCTTTCATTCAGTTTTAATTTGTTTAGAATAACTACATCAGTATCCCGAATTGCAGATGGCACATCTTCCTGAGAAATATTAGGATAAATTACTACATCTCCTAACTCAGAAAGAAAGGATAAATCTAAATCTTCCCCAATTGTTGCGGCATCTAAGTATACTATTTTCATATTTGCCTCCAGTAAAGATATATTGGTACGCCTGATGCGATTCGAACGCACGACCTACAGAGTCGGAGTCTGTCACTCTATCCAACTGAGCTACAGGCGCATAATAAGACTTGCCCGAAGGCAAGTCAGATATGTTTATTCTTCGACGGGTTCAAAATTGTGACCGCATGAGGAACAGAATGTTGCTTCTAGATCATTTTTCTTGTTGCATGAAGGACATAATTTTTTGTTTGTAAGACCTGCAGCAACTTCGTTGCAATCAGATAATTTTTCGTAGAGACTGTCAATAGAAGACAATATTTCTTCGATCTTTTGAGAATCTAATTCTTCGGATGTTTTGTGAGAAATATAGAGCATTTCACCAAGAGTTTTAAAATTTGAGTTGATATCTGCCTTTATGTTTGCAATGTTCAACTTTGTTTTTGAAAGCTCAAAAAGTTCACCTGATTTTTTTGCAACCATACCTGCTGTATTTTTTATTCCTGCAAATAAGTTATCCATAAAAACAACTCCTTTTTTAAATAAATTAATAAAATAATTCATATACATTATATCATATTTTTTCGTATATGTATATAGAAAAAATCAAAAAAATCTACTGAATAAAATATTCTTGTAAATTTACATAATATATGTTAGAATGAGTTAAGTGAACACGATGAGAAATAAATGCGTAAAGAGGCGTTAAACTATGACTAATGAAAATCTTACATTATTGACCGATTTTTATGAACTTACAATGGCAAATGGTTATTTTGAACATGATTTAAAGGATAGAATTGCATATTTTGATATGTTTTTCAGAAGAGTACCTGATGATGGCGGATTTGCAATTATGGCAGGTCTTGCACAACTGATTGATTATCTTGACAACCTTCATTTTACTGATGAAGATATTGATTTTTTAAGAAGTAAGGAAATATTTTCTGAAAATTTTTTGGAGTATCTTAAAAACTTCAAATTTGAATGTGATGTATGGGCAATACCAGAAGGAACACCCATTTTCCCGCATGAGCCGATTATAACAGTTAAAGGACCTGTTATTCAGGCACAATTTATTGAGACGATGATTTTATTAACTATAAACCATCAGTCATTGATTGCTACAAAAACAAACAGAATTGTAAGAGCAGCCGAAGGAAGGGCAGTTATGGAATTTGGTTCAAGAAGGGCACAGGGATATTCAGGTGCTATTTATGGAGCTAGGGCTGCATACATTGGCGGTTGCTGCGGCACTGCTTGTACAATATCTGAGCGGGATGACGGTATTCCTGCGCTTGGTACGATGGCACATAGTTGGGTTCAGCTTTTTGATTCTGAATATGATGCGTTTAAAGCATACGCTTTGACATATCCTGATTCGTGTACACTTTTAGTAGATACTTATAATGTATTAAAATCAGGTATTCCTAATGCTATCAAAGTATTTAATGAAGTATTAAAACCAATGGGAAAAAGACCTAAAGGCATAAGAATTGATTCCGGAGATATTGCGTATTTATCAAAAAAAGCGAGGAAAATGCTTGATAATGCCGGATATTCGGATTGCAAAATTACTGCTTCTAATTCTTTAGATGAATATATTATAAGAGA
>JAZSQN010000157.1:0-3026 GCA_045537995.1 Congzhengia sp.
AGTAAAAATGAGATTAAGAAGAATGGGTGCGAAAAAGGCTCCTTTCTACAGAGTAGTTGTTGCAGATTCGAGATACCCCAGAGATGGTAGATTTATCGAAGAAATCGGCACATACAATCCTTTAACAAATCCTTCTGAAATCAAAATCGATGCAGAAAAAGCAAAGAAATGGATTGCTAACGGCGCACAGCCCACAGATACAGTTAAAGTATTACTTAAGAAAAGCGGTATCACAGAGTAATCTTGTGCTTTTTTTGATTGTAAGGAGAAAGAAAATGAAAGATTTATTAGCAGTTATTGCAAAAGCTCTTGTCGATGAACCTGAAAGTGTTTCTGTTACAGAAAGAGAAGGCGATCGTTCCATTATCTTAGAACTCAGAGTCGCAGAAAACGACATGGGTAAGGTTATTGGAAAACAGGGCAGAATTGCAAAATGCATAAGAACTGTTGTAAAAGCTGCAGCATCAAGAGAAAATAAGCATGTTGCTGTGGAAATAGTTCAATAAAAAACACGCATCTTTCGATGCTTCTTTTTTATTGAAGCTTTTCAAAATCAGATGCAGGATGTAAACATATTGGACAGATAAAATCATCCGGAAGTTCCTCCCCATCATATACATATCCGCAAACCTTGCAAACCCAGCCCTTTTTCTTTTCTGGTGCCGGTTTTATATTTTCCTGATAGTATGTGTATGTCACAGTTTTTCTGTCCGACAAAACTTGCGCTTCTTCAATGTCAGCAACAAAAAGAATATGTGTTCCTAAATCTATTTCTTCTATGACCTTGCCGCTAAAATATGCATTTGTATTCTTTGTTATATATAATACTCCGTTTTTAGCGCGCATAGCATCCTTAAAGTTTTCAAATTTGTGACAGGTTCTGCCGCTTACAAATCCAAAATTCTTAAATAAATCAAACTCTGCTCCCTCTGCAATAACCGAAATATTAAAAATTCCGCTTGCTCTTAGTTCACTGCATGTCAGATTAGATTTATTTACTGCTAGCACGACTCTTTTTGGTGAATTTGTCACCTGCATAAAAGTATTAATAATACAACCATTATCTTTGTTTTCATTAGTTGTAAGCACATATAAACCATATCCTATGTTAAAAAACGCTTTATCGTTCATATATCCTCCTATTAATTTAAAGGTTTTAGGCTTCTTTCTAAAATTCCTGTAAAATGCGCAAGTATCACACCGTAATTTGTAACAGGTACGCCTTGTTCTTCAGCTTTTAGCATACGATTTTTCATCTCTTTATCATTTAACATACACCCTCCGCAGTGTATCACTAAAGAAATCCCTGTTAAATCGTTATAAAACTCAGCTCCTGATACGATTTTTATCTTAATTTTTCGTCCTGTGTGCTTTATAAGTGCATTCGGGATTTTAACCGTTCCTATATCCTCGCACTGTCTGTGGTGTGTACACCCCTCCGCAATTAAAACAGTATCACCGTCACGAAGATTTTTTATTGCCTCAATCCCGCGAACCGCTATATCCAGATATCCTTTATAACGGGCCATAAGTATCGAAAACGATGTGAGAGGAATACAAGGTGGCACAATTTCTGAAACAACCTTAAAAACCTGGCTGTCACATATCACCATTTTAGGCGGTTTTTCCAGATTTTTAAGAGTCTTTTCTAACTCCGTTTCCTTAGTAACTAAAGCCACTGCTCCCGTATCTAAAATATCTCTTATTGTCTGTTGTTGAGGGAGTATAAGCCTTCCTTTGGGTGCTGATTCGTCAATCGGTGTCACTAAAACAACAAAATCCCCGCTCTCAATAAGGTCTCCTACAATTTTCTTGCCGGTATCTTTTTCCACCATGCTTGAAATTTTAGACCGGAGCATATCAATGCCCTCACCTGTGATTGAACTAACAGATAAATCATACTGTTTTTCTGCTAAATCACTCTTATTATATGCAATTATATAATTAATATTTTTTTTCTTGAATATTTCAATAAGCTCTTGGTCTGTCGCAGTTATTCCCAATCTTGCATCAACCACTAACACAGCAATATGGCATTTGTCGATAATCTTTTTTGTTTTCTCCATTCGAAGCTCTCCAAGCTCCGATGTGTCATCAAATCCCGGCGTGTCATGTATCATAACAGGACCTAAAGGCAAAATCTCCATTGCTTTTGAAACCGGGTCGGTTGTTGTGCCTGAAATATCGGAAACAATGGCAAGATTTTGACCTGTCAGGGCGTTTACAAGACTTGATTTACCCGCATTTGTCTTTCCAAAAAAACCTATATGAATTCTTTCCGCTGAAGGTGTAGCATTTAAACTCATACCGCTCACTCCCTAGAATCTGAAATCTCTAATACCCTCTTCTATCTTTTTAAGATGGTTCTTGCAAATTTCTTTTACCTTATCCTTAGGAATTTTTTCAATTTCTGCACGAATTAATTCTTCGCCTATTTTTTTTGTTTCATCCGATGCATAGTCTAAAAGGTATTCCTTTAATGTTATCAAGGCGTTTGGATGACAGCAATTTAAAATCTGCCCATTTTTGCAAAGCTCCATAAATCTATCACCCGTTCTCCCCTCACGATAACACGCGGTGCAAAACGAAGGAATAAATCCTTCTTCCATAAGCCATCTCACAACTTCATCTAATGTGCGCTTGTCGCTCACATCGAACTGTTCTGAATTTTCTTCTTCAGGCTCATCGTCTGCGTAGCCGCCAACAGAAGTTTTAGATGCGCCGCTTATCTGAGAAACACCCAACCGCATCACCTTTTCACGAACTTCCTTGCTCTCTCTCGTAGAAATTATCATACCCGTATACGGAACTGAAATTCTGATTAATGCACATATTTTAGCAAAGGTTTCGTCATCTATGCCATTGTCAAAACAATCAGGGTCAATATCGTCTGCACGCTTTAAGCGGGGCACAGAAATTGTGTGAGGACCTACGCCAAAAACAGCTTCTAAATGCTCGGCATGCATTAAAAGTCCTGCAAATTCATAACGATATCTTTCTAATCCAAATAAAACACCTAAGTCGGA
>JAZSQN010000125.1:0-2021 GCA_045537995.1 Congzhengia sp.
ACGAAAGTTTTTCCGTCTGTCTGATATGGTGTCAGTGATGTGCCAATTGGAAGCTCTGTTTTTTCCATTTCAGGCAGAAGCTCTGCATCAAGAGGTATTGCTGTTTTTACATCATGACCATAATTAAAGGTGTAGGCTTTATCTGTCATTTCTGGTTTTCCATCTGTTTCGCTTAGTTTATATGTTGCTGTAGCTCCGCGGGTTCCCAATATTTCAAACCTTGTTTCAAGTTTTAAATATTCAGGATTATTGAATGCCTGTTTATAGGTGGTTCCTTCTTCAAAGCCTTCCTCTATATACTCATAATCAACTTCTGTGCCGTAAAGCTCCTGTGTCATTTCGGGAGTATCGCCATTTATGTCCCATGTACAGAACATATGGTAGTCATTGTCCGAGAACGAATCGGAATAAATATAGTTTTTATCGCCGATATGTGCTAAATAAACATCAAAATCGTAGGCATAGTTAATTTCATCGGTAAAGGTTTTCCCATTCACCGTAACCGATAGCATGTTGTATGAGCCATATTGGTCTAATGAAGTATCTATTTCTATGTAGTCTTTTTCCTCATCGTTTCTGTTTAAGTCAAAATCAATTTTTTGACGCATCGGAAGCATCAGACAAAAGTTTCCCGAAGGTGCCTTTGTATATTCTTCATTAAAAATATAAGGTTCTTCATCAAAATAGATTTTCACAGAAAGAGGGCCTGCCGCATAGGCGGGTATATCATAAGGACTAAACCAGAATGTTATGCCCTGATAATCAAGAGTCCAATTGTAATCTTCAGGAGAATAGTCGTCAAAAATCGTCCATAACTGATTTTCGCCGAAATTCAGATAATCGTATTTTATGTTCAGTTCACTTTCCAGAATATCAGGCAAACCCTTTAAACTTTTCATAACATCAGTCAATATTAGTTTTTCGCCCGTTTTTGGATTAAAATTAGATGTTATGTAATGATAATCGGGGTGTACGCCACCTGAGTGTACGAAAATATCCTCTACATAGCTTATAATTTTGGTATCAGCTCTTTGCAAATATACTTTTGACACTCCTCCAAGATAAAGAGAGTTGTATTTGTCGCCCTCTAAATCCTTAGCCGCTCCCGAGAGTTCATACATTAATGCTTTTGCATCATTTAATGCTTCGTTGTTTAGCTTATCAAAGGTCTTTTTAAGCTCGGGGAATTTCTTCTCATCATCTTCTGAAAGTTTCAGTTTATCCCATGCCACAGTTTGGGTAACATTGTTCTCGTTCCATTCCTCAATGTTTTTATCTCCAAGCATTACGGAAATGAAAGATATATCATCTTTGGGAGGTTCGTTTACAATGTTATTTGGTGCTTTTTTGCAAGAGCAAAGGGAAAGTAACATACAAATTGCGACTCCTGCACTTAATGTTTTTCTTAGCATAATAAGCGTTCTCCTTTCGTTTTTTGTCGAAGAAATTCTTCTTCTCAAAGCCCTTCAACCTTAATTTGAAGGGCTTTGAGAAGAAGGGAACACTCGGGTTCCCTTCCACACATTTTAAGTGTTACTTTTCAAGAGCAAACATCTGATTAAATAATCCCTTAATGTAGCTGTCTGAAAGTTCTTCTTCAAATGAACCGATTTTAAGTCCGAAAAGACCGCTGTCTTCTGTGCCTTTGTATTCAAAACCTACAAAACACGCCTTATATTCTTCTTCATCGTCAACCTCTTTGTAGGTGTATCTGATAAGTTTTACAGGCTTTCCTTCAAAATCAATACCCAGGTCAATTGCTTCCTGTTCATAGAATGTATAGTCATCCGATGCCGCACCATCAAAATAATACTCTACAAATGGCTCGTTACTGCTGATTCCCTCAAAATGCTTATATCCCATAATTTCTGCATCCCATGAATAGTCGTCAGCAAGCATGATTACAATATCGCCTGCATCTTCGGCATCCTCTGCATCAACTGAAAAGAATGCACCATCAGGCTTATGCAGTGTAATCTTTGTTTCGTCATCGCCGTAGGTCATATTGATTTTGTTTACTA
>JAZSQN010000095.1:0-4473 GCA_045537995.1 Congzhengia sp.
AACAAGTATTCACTCCCAATTTCCTCCAAAGATATATAAAACGACTTCCGCCCATCTATAATGTCTACACTCTCTCCGGAGGGAGTAATGCTTAACCACAATTCCTCCAAAGTGTCTCCGAACAAAATCAGTTTTATTTCTTTTACGTCACGAATCGAATCAACTTGCGAACGATACATTTCCCTTTCGAAGACGGGGAACATCCAACTTTGTCTATCCTCGATATAGTATGGAATATAAGCTTCAAGCTCAAGTTTCAGTATTCCTAAAAATTTAGCACTGGATAAAACTTTCATAGAATTATCTGAGCGTAAAACCAAACTGCTCATATACCCACAAGAAACTCCTGAAAGTTCCCTTGCAGTTTCATAATACACATTCACTCCAGCAAGATGTAACATCACATTTATATGTGCATTTTTTAGTTTCCCTAAATACGCATTTTTCTTCAAATTAGTCCTTGCATCTTTTAGGAAAGTTATCCCTATTTCTTCAAGAATACCCCGTCCTTTTTTTGTAAGCTTATAACTCATTTTGTCGCTGATAAGTTTTATTAGTCTGTGTGTTTGTAGGTTAGAAATGACTCGCCTCGCAAAGCAAGGCGAATCATATTTTCTGTTTAATCCTGTGGGCATATACCTACATAATCCTGTCAGCTTTAGAAACTCCAAATCTCTTGTATCCAACAACATTTTTGCAACCCTCCCTACTACTGCAAATTCTTCTCCAAAATTCACAATTTTGCATGTCCGAAAAACGCCTGTATCACTGCATTTATGACGCATTTAGGGGGTGTGCAATTTTTTCAATATCTACAACCCAAAAAAATTGCCTCAAAAAAAATTTTTTTGCAACCCCCCTACAGCATATTTTGAGCCAGTAAATCCATAAAAACACTCCCTTCTTCGGGAGGCATTACATAGATTTCACAGCGTATATCATCAGACATTTTTGCGAACAATCCGATGCTTAAAACAAACTGACTGTCATCCGAAATCACACTACCTTTCAGGCTGTTTGGTATCATCTTCCACCCTTTATTATCGTTATCCAAAGCGTTGTGATTTTCGTTGTTACAGTATTCAACAATCGCCAAAAAAGCATCTTCAAAATACGGCAAATCCTGTCCGTAATATTTTATCAATCTGCTTATTGTGTCGCCTATATAATTGCTCGTTTTATACTTACAACTTGGCAGCAAAGTATTGAGTGTGATGTGTAACCATCCGTCATGTGTAACCTCAATGCTGCCTGTTACCTCTGCTAAATTTTTATCCGGAATATAGTCCTCGCTGACCTCTCCTGACATTCTGAAACCGTCAAGAACACCACGGGATTTTACACATAGATTTTCAAGTTCACATAGGTAATCGTCTATCTTTTTTTCAACAACAACTTTCGATTCGCTGTTTGACATTAAGAGTCTTGACAAACACTGCATGACCTTTACTGTATCATTTTGCAAATCAGAAAGTGTTTCCTTAAAACCTAACATTATGTCTTTCTCCTTTTCTCAAGATCGGTTCTCTTTGTAGTTATAAGGTCGTACATCAAAGGTGATGCTTTTATATCTACACATACCTTATTTTTGTTGGCACAAAGAAGCGCTTCACCTCTTCCTGCACGAATAATCTGCATCGTTTCTTCATCAGAAAGCGACAGATGTTTTTGTACTGTAAATGCTTCATCCTCTTCAAGATGCAGCACAATTTTGAAGCTTGATAAGTTCAATATTTCTTTACCGAACTTACCGCCATCACTTGAAAAACATCCCGACAAATCCTGTGTAGCCTGAATAGCACTGCCACCGAAACCTCGAATAAGGCGAAAGATTTCCTGCACATAACTGCTTGCAAGTCGGTTAGCACCGGAGCCGATAAGAGTCCATAACTCATCAAGAAAAATTACTTTTTTCTGAATACGGCTTTCTTTTGCTTTGTCCCAAACCAGGTCGAGTGCCATAAACATTCCAAGCGGTTTTAAGTTCTCCGTCATTTCCGTCATATCAAGAACTATGTATTTGTTATTCAAATCAACATTGGTTTCTCTGCCGAATGATGCCAAAGAACCTGTAGCAAACTTCTCAATCATCAGTGCAAGTTTTTTCGTTTCTTCCTTTGACAAAAGTTCTTCGTACAGGTCTTTCAAGGTCGGCATTTTTTTGAAGTTTCCGTTTTCATCAAACAACGATTTATTATCAAAATCAATGCCGAATTTAGCGTATGTACGAATTACAGCGCTGTCTAAAAGGTTTAACTCATCTTGCTTGATATCGCTCTTTACAAGGGTAAAAAATATCATCAGATTTTGAAGTTTTTCCGCAAGTATCGAATCGTCTCTGGTATCTTTTTTTATTTCGTGGTCTGTTGAAAGAGATGTTTTTCTTATCTCCATAATGTTAATACAGTCCTTAGAAGATGGGGCAATCTTAACATACTTACCGCCGATTGCTTCACAAGCATCTACATACTCATGTCCTTTAACCGGAGCAATTATAAATACCTGTGTTCCCTGCATACGAAAACGAAGTGCCATCGTCTGCAGTAAGAATGTTTTTCCAGCGCCTGTTGTTCCATAAATACATCCGTTGGCGTTTGCATATTTATCACTATCGAAAATGTCAAGAATTGCAACACTTCTGTTGTACTTATTAAGCCCTAAAAAAATACCGCCCTCATCATATATTTCAAATGACGAAAACGGGAACGATGCTGCAAGTGAGTCCGTCAAGATATTTCTCCTTGCTTTTCTTTCTATATCAGGTTCTACAGCAAGTACGGGAAGCGTTGACAAAAAGCATTGTTCGTGCTTAAAATCAGCTCTTTTTGCGACCATACTCATTGAACTGCAAAGTGTCATTACATCTGCTATTCTTTGCTCTAATTCCTCCTCATCTGACGCTGTAACCTCAATTACTGTTGACATATAATAAAAGTCCTGTGCGGCACGATTCATGCCTTCCTTGAGGTAATAACCGCTTGAGATTGCATCGTCAAGCTCTTCAAAGTCTTGTCGTGTATCTCCTACATCGCGCATACGACTTCTGTTAAGCATCGTTTTCTGTGAAATACGGGAGAGTATTTTTTCTCTCGGTAATTTTCTGAAAGTAAAACTTATGCCGATATTCTCCCCTGCTTCTACAAGCGGAGATAACCACGCCGCCTCGTTTCTTGTTCTATATCCGTATCCGGCTACATAGAGGTACGAATGATACACACCGTCAACAACGATATAATCTCTGCTGCCGTTATCTACAGATGAGGGAGCAATAATATCTAATACTGAGGTTTGTCCTGTCCAGAGTTCGGGAGTTTCCTCCTCTTGCTTCTTAGCAAATGTGTCTTTAAGCTTTTGCGCCAAAGACGGTTTCTTATTTTGATGAACTTTCGGTGTTTCTTCATCGGAATGTTCCAAATTTTCATATGTATCCTCCTCACTATCAAATTTTCCGAATGTAGCTCTGCGAATGTCCTCTTTACTCTGCTTACTCATCTTCTGCACCTCCTTCAAAAGTATGAATTTCATCAAACATTCCGTAAGCAAAATTTCCTGGCTTCATATATTTTGCACTTTGTTTGTTTATAAATCCGTACAGTAAATCTATAAGCTGACCATTATCGCAAATGTCAATTACACCGAGTTCACATTGCGATAAATACCTTTCAGCTTTGTACACTTCATCCGCAAGCATACGCTGAACATCGCTGAATTTTCCGGACTGTGTACCAAATCCTTTGCCTGAATACTCAAGCACAATAAAGAATCTCTTTTTTATTGCGACATTTTCCGACAAACTTCTTACAAACTCCATTTCATCATATATCATCGACCTTGTAAGTTCGTTATCTTCACTATCCGCAAAAACATCATGACGCTTTAAATAATCGTCAATATTGGCTCTTTCCGTGCTTACCCTTATCTGCATATTATCAGGGGCTATTTTTAGATATGAGGCAAAGTAATAGATGATATTTTCCTGCTCTACATCACTCTTTAAGTAAAAGTTTACAGGCAGTATTTCAAGGATTTTTATGTATCTTCCGTCTTTTAAGACAACAATCCCGTTTACTACCGTTTCTATTGGTAACCACTTTTGCGTACTGTCCTCATAATAATTACCCGATATCTTATTATCGCTTTTCTTCGTAGAAAAAAGATTTATCACTTGACCTCACCTCGATACTCTATTATTTTTCTGTTTCTCAGCCACCGCCACCAATTTTTAACGAACACAGTAAGCGGATCGTCATTGATGCCGATTAAAGCAAATCCACCTATAGGGATTGCAAATATAGCTGATAAAATGATTTTCCATGTGAGACTGACGGGAACAAGCTTAAATGTGAGAAAGACAAAAGGCAGAGATAAAATCCCTGCCTCAATAACATTACGCATATTGAATATACCCATCAGTTTACCGCTATCCTCGAAGTTCGTAGGAATAAAGAACTCTGTCATTTTGTCCCACTCTCC
>JAZSQN010000147.1:0-4741 GCA_045537995.1 Congzhengia sp.
TAACTTCTTCTACTAATTTATTATACTTGGTTAATATCCATTTCTCCTCAATACAGAGATTTTCAGGAACCTTAAGTTCAGAAATGTGCAGATTCATCTGTACAAATCTTGATGCGTTCCAGATTTTATTTGCAAAGTTTCTGCTTGCAGTAACCTTTTCAACAGAATAACGCATATCGTTACCGGGCGAGTTACCTGTAGCTAATGTAAATCTTAGAGCATCAGCGCCGAATTCTTCAATAACTTCTAATGGGTCAACGCCGTTACCTAAGGATTTTGACATTTTTCTTCCTTGTGCGTCACGAACAAGACCGTGAATTAAAACATGACGGAAAGGTTCTTTATTCATATGCTCCATAGCGGAGAAAATCATTCTTGCAACCCAGAAGAATATAATATCATAACCCGTAACTAAAACGCTGGTTGGGTAGAAATACTCTAAATCTTCGGTCTTTTCTGGCCAACCGAGTGTTGAGAAGGGCCAAAGAGCAGAAGAGAACCATGTATCTAATACATCCTCATCCTGTCTAACTTTACTGCCACACTCGGGGCATACTGCAATATCTTCTCTTGATACTGTTGTTTTTCCGCAAGTATCGCAGTAGAAAGCGGGAATTCTGTGTCCCCACCAGAGCTGACGGGAAATACACCAGTCATGAACATTTTCCATCCAGTTGATGTATGTTTTTGAGAATCTGTCAGGAACAAATTTAACTGTTCCGTCTTTTACGACATCTAACGCTTTTTCGGCTAATGGTTGCATCTTAACGAACCACTGTTTTGAAGTTATGGGTTCAACAGTAGTTCCACAGCGGTAACACTGACCAACATTATGAGTGTGATCTTTAACCTTAACTAAAAAGCCTTGTTCTTCCAAATCTGCCACCATTTGTTTTCTTGCCTCATATCTATCCATACCTTCGTACTTTCCGCCGTATGAATTAATGGTAGCATCATCATTTAATACCTTTATTACTTCTAAGTTGTGTCGTTTGCCTACTTCAAAGTCATTGGGGTCATGTGCAGGTGTGATTTTAACACAGCCTGTACCAAAGTCTTTATCAACATATTCGTCAGCAACTACGGGGATTTCGCGACCAACTAAAGGAAGAATTAGCATTTTTCCAACTAAATCTTTATATCTTTCATCATCGGGATGAACTGCAACAGCGGTATCGCCAAGCATTGTCTCAGGTCTTGTTGTTGCAATTTCCACATAGCCGTCAGAATCTTTAATTGGGTATTTAATATGCCAGAAATGGCCTGCTTGTTCTGCATATTCAACCTCAGCGTCAGAAAGTGCAGTAATACATTTCGGACACCAGTTAATGATTCTGTTTCCCTGATAAATAAGGTCTTTTTCATATAAGGAAACAAAAACCTCACGAACTGCTTTTGACAATGTTTCATCCATTGTAAAGCGCTCTCTTGACCAGTCACAGGAACTTCCCAGTTTCTTTAACTGATTTATTATCCTTGAGCCATAAAGTTTTTTCCAGTCCCATACGCGCTCTATAAATTTTTCACGGCCTAAATCGTAGCGTGATAAACCTTCTTCTTTTCTTAATACCTCTTCAACCTTAACCTGTGTTGCTATACCGGCATGATCTGTACCGGGAATCCAAAGGGTATTAAAGCCTGCCATACGCTTATATCTTACCAAAATATCCTGTAATGTTTCATCTAAAGCGTGTCCCATATGCAACTGACCTGTTACATTCGGGGGCGGTATAACTATAGTAAAGGGTTCTTTGGATTTATCCGCTTCAGGTGTAAAATAACCGTTTTCAACCCAACGGGAATACAACCTGTCTTCCACCTCTTTGGGATTATATGTTTTGTTGATTTGTTCAGACACCGAACTTTCCTCCTAACCAAAAGAATATAATACAGCCGATAATTACTAATATAAGCCCAAAAGATTTTGTTAAATAAATAACTTTTTGGGTATTTTCAGTATCGCCTGATTTTTTCTTGATGATGAGCGGTAAGATGAAGTTAATTACAGCACCTACCGCAATTAATAAAATAGAAATTATTTCTAAAAATTTCATTGTTGCACCCCTCCGTTATGAATGTCATCAAAATATTCCTTGTATTGCTCGTGCTTTAGTGCATATATGTATACATATGAGCCTATTGCAAGGAAATTTGAAATTGTTGAAACAGAAAGCATTATATCTGTAACAATAACGCTCGTATGGAAAAAGAGCATAACAATCATAGTAAAAAACAAAATTACAGTATTAACTTTTCCAAATACATTTGATTTAACGAAGGTTTTTTTTGAGTATAAAAATATTCCTCCGAATATCATAAACATTTCTTTTAAAGCAAGAATTATAACAAACCAAAGAGGTATAATATCTGCGATTAAAAGTGAAATGACAACAGACAACTGCATAAGTTTGTCTGCTAAAGGGTCTAAGAGTTGACCTTGCTTTGTCATCATATTAAATTTTCTTGCGATATATCCATCTAATACATCTGTTGCACTTGCGAGGACAAATATCCAGCCTGCGAGAGTTTTGTCATTTCCTGTAGCAAATGCGATGATATAAACAGGTATAAGACAAAACCTGAACAGTGTAAGAATATTCGGCACATTCATTGGTATCATCGAAATTCTGACCTCCTATATAAATTTGCCTTTTGCGTTGCCGTCAGAGAGTCTTAGAGAAAACTCCTGTCCTGACTTTACATCGTTTAATGAGGAGATGACATTGCCTTTATCATCTGTAGCAATGGAATATCCGCGACATAAAACTTTCAAAGGGCTTAATGCGTCGAGCTTTGCTATATTTTTTATCAAATTATTTTTCTTGTCATATATTATTCTGGAAGAATTAACAGCCGCAGTATTTACGAGGGTATCAATATATTGTCTGCGGGAAGAAATCATATCGGAAAATTTTACAAATACATATGATGCTGATATTTTTTCGAGAATGGCTTTTTTCTTCTCAAGATTGCTTTTTAATAATATAGAGAGTTTAGATTTTGTGTTATTTATAAATTCAGATAACTCCTGCACAGAAGGGCAGACAAGCTCTGCAGCAGCAGAGGGAGTTGGTGCTCTTAAATCTGCTACGAAATCTGCTATAGTAAAGTCTGTTTCATGACCGACTGCCGAAATTATAGGAATTTGTGAGTTAAATATAGCGTTTGCGACGATTTCTTCATTAAATGCCCACAAGTCTTCAATTGAACCGCCGCCACGACCGGCGATTATCACATCACACGCTTTGTGTTCGTTAAGATATTCTATAGCATTAGCAATTTCACCGGCAGCAGATAAACCTTGAACGCTAACAGGAAATAAAACTATTTCAGCTATAGGATAACGCCTTTTTGTAATGTTTAAAATATCTTGAAGAGCAGCGCCGCCTGATGCTGTTACAATGCCGATTTTTTCTGGGAAACGGGGAAGAGGTTTTTTGAATTTTTCATCAAACATACCCAGATCTGAAAGCTTTGCTTTCATTTTTTCAAAGGCGGCATATAACGAACCTTCACCGTCAGGCTCAATTGATTCTGCGTAAATTTGATATGTTCCGCCTTGTTCATAAACAGAGATGCGACCACGCACTATAACTTTCATTCCGTCTTCAGGCATGAATTTCAAATGTTGTGCGCTAAAACGGAACATCACAAGTTTTATTACTCCGCCTTCATCTTTTAAGCTTGCATAAATGTGGCCTGAAGAATGAAGCTTGAAGTTTGAAAGCTCACCAGTCACTTTGATATCCGAAAGATAAGAATTTGCATCTAAAACTCTTTTTATGTAATTGTTCAGTTGAGAAACACTGACTGTAAGAATTTCTTTGTTCATAATTTATTACTGTTCTTTCGATTTATAAACTGAGGAAAGAATTCCATTTACAAATTTTCCGCTTTTTTCATCGTTATATTTTTTTGCTATTTCAACAGCCTCATTTATAGCGACGCTATCAGCGATATCATCCATGTAGAGAAGTTCACATATGCCTACGCGAAGAACTGCTAATGTAACTTTAGCAAGTCGTGAAATTTTCCAGCCTTTTGAGTATTCTTCGATTATTTTATCGATTTCTTCAACATTTAAAATGGCTGTTTCGACAGTACTATTTATGTAGTCTGCCTGATTTTTTGTGTCTTCGGTAAGCTCGTAAAACAAATCCAGAGCTTCTTTTGCAGAAATCTTCTGAACCTCGTATTCAAATAGGAGTTTAAAACAATTTTCTCTTGCTTCTTTTCTGGTCATACCGTTCTCCTTTTAAACATAAATCTACTAACTTTAACATTATACACCATTTTATAGGAAAAATAAAGTGTTTTTTTAAAATAAATTAAAAAAATAAGCCACAATTATTTGTGGCTTATTTTTTATCTTACAATTCTTCTTGCTGCGTAATAACAATTATTATAGTAACCTGAGACTATGCTTGTATACTTAATAACATCGCCTGTCTGTGGCGAGTGAATCATCATACCGTCGCCTACATAGATACCTACATGGTGAATACGGCTTGCGCCTTGTCTTTTAAATAGAAGTAAATCACCGGGCTGAAGGTCACTTTTGCTTACTGGTATACCGTTGTTTATTTGCTGGTATGATGAGCGATATAAATTATAGCCTAACTGCTTGAAAACATAAGATGTAAATCCTGAACAGTCAAAACCTGCGGGTGTTGAACCACCGTAGATATAGGGAAGACCTAAGAACTGTTCTGCAATCTGTAAAGTCGGAGGCCAAGCGGTC
>JAZSQN010000163.1:0-1810 GCA_045537995.1 Congzhengia sp.
GTTTCAACAAAAGCATTCAAAACCTTTTCAGCATCTTTCTTTGAAACTTCTGCCTTTTCAGCAAGTGCTGCGATTAATTCTGTTTTATTCATTCATAAACACCTACCCTTCTTCCAAATTTCTACAAAGATTATACCATAAAAGTTATATTTAATCAATATCTTTAACGATATTCATAAAAAAAGAGCCTATGTGTAGCACAAGCCACACATAAGCCCTTATAGGTTAAACTTCACTCAGTCGTTTTGCAAATTCCTCTTTCGTCCATTCTTCAGGAACTTCAAACCACCTGTAAAGTCTCTCCTGTTCGCACTCCTCGTTGATATTCACTATCTCAACAAGGACTACGCTTTTATCGCTTTTGACAACATCTTCTGTTTCCTCAAATGGATAACTCCAACATTGTCCCCTACCTAATTCTTCATCGAGAATATTCTCTATCTCCTCAAGTTGATTATCTGCAGTGACACAGAAATACTTTCCTGTCATAACCGCAAGGAAAGTTCGAGGATATATAATACCGTCATATTTTATCATTTTACACCTCCGAAAATGTTTATCGCCACAGCATGTTTCATAATTTTTCCCATAGCGTATTGCTCAGTAATACATTCTAATTTATGAGCGTACTCCCTGATAGGATTATCCCACTGTTTCTTAGAATACTGATATAATTTGCTTGAAAAGTCATTACTGAAACCCACCGCTCTCATTGCACAAAGAATATTTGTTTCTTTGTCAACAAGAAAAACAGGCATCATATAACATTCTTCACCGGGCTGTTGAAGCTGAAACTGTGAGTAGAGCGACATATTGAATGGTGCCTCGTAATACAAGCAATCATCAAACATAACGCAAAGAAAGATTACTTCATTTACATATGACAGCACAACTCTCATTCTACCCTGCTCAACTGCACGAATTTCTGCTTCTGTCGGACATGAAAGGCAGATTGTCATACTGCAAAGGTTGTCATGAATTTCAAACAAACATCCTTCGTCTATCTCTCTGCCAAATTTTTCGCCAACAACATATTTTTCCACTTCAAAATTATTCATAAGTACCTCCATTTATTTGATGTTCACATAGACTTTTACCGGTCTTGTCAAATCAACTTCATCATACTCTTCCTCTTTACTTTCAACTTCGTATTTGCCGTTCAAGGTTGCTGTGGTTCCTCTGTGATGTTTGCATCCGCTCTCAAACAACTGCTTTTTGAAGCCCTTATACAAAGCAAGTTTTTCTGCAGTATTGTATTCATGAGAAAAACTCCAGGGACTATCACAATAAACATACTCAGTTGAACTGTCCTTGATAAAAAAGCCGTATGTAACGAGTCTTTTCTGCGCTTTTTGTCTACTACGAAGAAAACGCTTGACCTCCGCAATCGCCTTTTCTTTTTCACCTATTGACAACCAATAGCCCCACATATATCCCGATGTATCAACATCAAGAGTTTTGTATGAGCCATCTTGTTGCAATAGTTGGATGTAGCAGGTTTCCGGCGCGTACTTATACCTGAGACCGATTCTGAAACATCTTCTCTCTTTTGACATTAAAGTACACCTCCGCAAATATTAACAATAAGCTCATAAATCTCCTTCCACGACGACACTCTTATCATTCCGTTTGCCTCTGCATCATAACTTTGGTTATGAGGAGCATTAACAAGGAATTTACGATACTCACCGCCGACAAGATTATGAACTGCATCATCAATTAAAATATCGCCTTTAATCATTTGCTTTTTGCTTGTAACAATGACATTTCTCCAAGAGATATACGGAAAATACTTTAATATCACTTTTTC
>JAZSQN010000151.1:0-7884 GCA_045537995.1 Congzhengia sp.
TACAAATTTATTAATTATTAAAGTTTTTTTTGAATAAAATATAAAAAAAGTTTTTGGGGGATAATATGAAAAGATTATTGAGTATATTTTTGATTGTTTTTTTATTAAGCTCGTGTGGAAAAAAGGATGTTTTCAAAAACGAAATTACAGAGGTTGACGGGGCGTTATTTGTAAACACGACTACTCAAAATGGTGTCTTATCAAATACAAAATGTGGTTGGGGACTAAAAAAGAATAAAAATGCACCGCCTGAAATACCTGCAAGCGTTACAGAAATGTTGAAAAAGTATGGTGCAATCTATAAAAGCGAGGAAGAAAAGACGCTATATTTAACATTTAATGAAGGATATGAGAATGGCTACACTGCGAAAATTTTAGATGTTTTAAAGGAAAATCAGGTGAGCGCTGCTTTTTTTGTTACAGGCCCTTACATAAAAAAAGAAGAAGAATTGATTAAGCGTATGGCAGATGAAGGACATATAGTTGGAAACCATACAGTAAATCATCCAAGCATTCCGGATATAAGCGAGGAGGAATTAAAAATTGAAATTGAAAACCTGTCAGAAAATTACTTTAATTTGACAGGGAAAAAAATGAATTTTTTCAGACCTCCGATGGGTGAGTACTCCGAAAAAACATTAAAAATAATAAATGATATGGGATATACAAGTGTATTCTGGAGTTTTGCATACAAGGATTGGGAAGTAAAAAATCAAAAAGGTACAGGATTTGCGTATAATCAGATAATGGATGGCGTTCACAATGGAGCAATTCTACTCTTGCACGCCGTATCTAAAGACAATGCCGAAGTTTTAGACAGAGTAATTAAAGACTTAAAAAATCAAGGGTATACTTTTAAATCATTACAAGATTTTCCCATAAATAATAATCAGTAAAAATACTCATTCGGTCAATAATAAGAACATATGACCGAGAGGAGTGATAAATTGAATACAAAAGAGCGACTTAAGATTTTTTCTTTGCTGTTAGTAGTTACTGCAACGGTTCTTTTTGTAGAATGTGATGTGTATTTTCCCAATAATATAAAAGTTGTTGAAGGGGAAAATTTTGATGTTCCTAAAGGCTTTGCCTACACACTCGAAACCTTATCAAGTGATTTTGAACACTATGGCGATTACAATGCACAGGTAAAACTTTTTGGTCTAGTTCCTGTTAAAGAAGTTACTGTGAATATTGTACCGCAGATGAAGATTGTACCCGGCGGAAAAGCTGTGGGAATTAAAATGTTTACAAAAGGTCTTATGTGTGTAGGAACGGAAAAAATAAAAGGTGTAGACGGTATTGTGACTGATACGGGGAAGGCACTTGATATTAAAAATTCTGACATGATAATTTCGGCAAATAATGAGGAACTCCACACAGTTGAACAATTTGCGGAAATTGTAGAAAAATCTCAGGGGAGTCCCATAACTCTTAAGGTTCTCCGTAATAATAAAGAGGAATTAAAAATCGCAACTCCGGTAAAAACCCAAGATGGGTATAAGCTTGGATTGTGGGTAAGAGACAGTACGGCAGGAATCGGTACGGTGACTTTTATAGATAAAGAGTCGAAAACATTTGGGGCATTGGGGCATCCGATAACAGATGTTGACACAGGAGCACTGATGCCGGTTGATAAAGGAAGTATAAGCAATGCAGAAATAATAGGAGTAAAAGAGGGAACAAAGGGTGAGCCCGGAGAACTTTACGGAATTTTTGACAGCGCTGGAAAAGAATGTGGGGTTATATCAAAAAATACAAATCAGGGGATATACGGAGAAGTCTTGCCCGGACATAATATTGCACAGGAAAATCAAGAGGCATTAGTTGCATCAAAATCTGAGGTAAAAACAGGTAAAGCAGAAATCTATGCAAATATAGACGGAAATAAAATTGAAAAATTTGAAATTGAAATTAAAAAAATTATGAAATACGCACCTGATGATAAAAATATGATAGTGAAAATAACAGATAAAAGGCTTTTATCCGTTACAGGAGGTATTGTTCAGGGGATGAGCGGTTCGCCCATCTTACAAAATGGCAAAATTGTAGGAGCAATAACCCATGTTTTTGTAAATGATCCGACAAGAGGTTATGGTATATTCATTGAGAATATGTTAAAAGAGGCAGAAAAGATTAAATAAGAAAACCGGCTGAAAATTCAGCTGGTTTTCTTATTACTTAATAATGAAATTATCTTTGAACTCTTCCTGAACCGTCGCCACCAACAAGGGCTAAAATATCGCTTGGCTTGGAAAGATTTACATCAAATTCGATTGTCTGCTTAAGGCATGATGCCGCTGCTGCATATTCAATGATTTGTTGTTCGTCAAAGCCATGATGCAGCCCGTAAATCAAGCCTGCACCAAAGGAGTCGCCTCCGCCTACACGGTCAACGATGTGAATATGATACTCTTTAGAGAAATATGCCTTGCCGTTTCGGTAAAGAAGAGCAGACCAATCGTTGTCAGAAGCGCTGATGCTTTTACGCAAGGTTATTGCCACTGTGTCAATGTTATACTTTTTTGAAATTTTATCAGCAACCTCTATATATCCCTCTTTATTCAGTTTACCTGAAATGATATCAGTATTAGACGCATGTATATCCAACACATCTGCAGCATCTTCTTCGTTTGCAATTAATACATCAACATATTCAAGCAGTTTTTCCATAGTGTTTTTAGCCTCACTGCGAGACCAGAGGTTTTTGCGGTAATTTAAATCACAACTGATTGTAAGACCTAATTCTTTAGCTGTCCTGCATGCATCAAGACAGATTTCCGCAATGTTTGCTCCAAGTGCGGGTGTGATACCGGTAAAATGAAAATGCCCAGCATCCTGCATTATACTTTTCCAGTCATAGTCGCAAGGTTTAGAGTCACAAAAAGAAGAATTCTTACGGTCATAAACAATTTTTGAAGGTCTTTGTGATGCTCCTTTTTCAAGATAAAACAGTCCTATTCTATCCCCACCGAATACAATATGATCTGTTCCCACAGAAAATCTTTTGAGAGTAGAGAGAGCACACTCAGAAATCATATTGTCAGGAAGCTTTGTAACAAACTGTGTTGGAACTCCCATATAGGAAAGAGAAGTACAAACATTTGCCTCAGCACCTGTATAAAAAATTTCAAAATTATTTGCCTGAATAAACTTTAAATATCCTGCCGGATTAAGACGCAAGATATAATCACCAAAACCTATTACTTTTTTCATAATTTAAGATCCTCCTATCTTTCTAGTACATGTAATGCAAAACCGCTAATGTCATCTTTTAAGTAAACACAGGAAATTTCACAGTTTTTGTTATATTTAAAACCATCTTCGTTTAAAGATATGCCCAAAGCTTCAAAATGTGCCATAGCACGACTGATTGAGTTTGTATAAAAGCCGATGTGTCCATTTTTTCCCCAACCTTGTGATTTAACTGCTTCGACATAAGTTCCGGAAAATACAGCACTGTTCATATAGCGTGGCTTTAGATTGAATATTTCAGAAATTTTTTCTGCAACATCTGTGGCAGTATCTTCGCTACCACAATTAATACCGATATGAGCAAGTTCAAATCCTAAAGAAATGTCTACGGCCTTTTTGCAAGCATCTGTGATTGCATCAAATTCACCGTTTGCTATCTGGTCTTTAGTTGCCATATAACTACCGCCGCAGGCAAGCACCTTTTTATTTGCAAGATATGTCCCTAAGTTTTTAAAATTTATTCCCCCCGTTGGAACGAACTTAACATCAGGAAAAGGACCTGAAAGGAGATTGATAGCATCAATTCCTCCGGAGAGCTCTGCAGGAAAGAATTTTAACACTTTGAGTCCAAGCTTTACTGCCTTTTGCATTTCAGAAGGAGTGGTGCATCCGGGAACAATCTGTATTCCTTTGTTTACACAGTAATTAACCACTTCATCATCGTATCCGGGTGATACAATAAAATCAGCCCCGTTTTCTATGGCTTTGTCTACTGTTTGAGTGTTAAGCACTGTACCTGCACCTACTGTCATATCAGGGAAAGCCGACTTGATGCTTTTTACTGAGTCTAATGAATCAGCTGAACGCAATGTTACCTCTATTGAGTTTATACCACCGCGGCGCAAAGCTTCTGCTACAGGAACTGCTAAAGAAACATTTGGAATGTTTATAACGGGAAGAATTCCTGTCTTTTCATGATTGTTGATTTTTTTCACTTAATCATCTCCTTTACATTTATTATTTTATATTGCAATTAAAGAAAAGTAAATGATAATAATTGCTTGAAATTTAACTTAAATTGATGTATAATAATGTAGAGGTGATTTGATGCTTAAAATCAACGAGTATTTTTATCATTTACAGGGAAAGGATTTGTTTGTGCAAAAAAACCATTCTCATAATGAAATAGAGATTATACAGGTTATAAGCGGAAACGGATTGGTTTTGAAAGATGATAAGACATATGTTTTGCAGAGTCAGTACATTTATTTAATAGATGCCAGAAATACGCATATTGTGTATCCTCAGCCTGAAGACTGTACTAATTACATAAGAAATAAAATTGTTATAGATGCCGACACTTTTATTAATTTTTATACAAGAATGGGAATGGAAAATATCTTATATAAGCTTTTTAACAGTGAACCTGTATCAACCGCTGCAAATCCTGAAATTGATAAAATATATAAAACTGTTTTTGAATTGTGCAACTCACATAAAAAAGAAAATATTGCCTTTGCACACGGCTATATAACAGAGCTTATTCATTGGATATATTTGAATTCGGAAACAAAATCCCACACAGAGCGAAAGGATACCTTTCAAAAAATGCTTGGTATTATAAATGAGAAAGAGGGAATTACATCGCTCAGTGAAATCAGCAAAATTTTACATATTGACAAATACTATTTATGCCGATTATTTAAGGAAAAAACAGGAACGACGCTTTCTGCATATCTTTCGGATAAGGTTTATGAAAAAAGCAGAAAACTGCTTGAGGGTACATCATGTTCTATTGAAGAAATTGCAGCACAATGCGGATTTTCATCACAGGCAGCGTTAAGTCGCGCCTTTAAGAACAAGTGCGGTATACCGCCCACAAAGTACAGAAAAAATACACAAAAGACATTAAAAATGTATTTTTAAAAAGTCCGTCTCATTGACGGACTTTTACTTTTTATAATATTTTTTATATAGCCTGTAAAAACATGAATAATCCCGAAAACCGCTCCTTGACGCAGCACTCATTAAGGGCTCGCCTTGACGAATAAGCTCATGTGCCACAGAAAGTCGTTTTTTTGTAAGATATTTATATATGGATATATTAAGTTCTTTACTGAATTTATGTGCCAATGTAGACGGAGAAACATATAAAAGGTCAGCAATTGTTTTAACAGACAAATTATCCGTATATTTTTCATCGATTATGTTAATAGCCCGTATTACCAAAGGGGACAGCTTAACACTTTTTAAGAGCACATCAGAGGTGTTTTGCTTGAGATGTATGAGTAACTGTATGAGTGATGATTCTATAAACATATTTTTTTCGCTGACTTCGAGGTTGCTTTTTATGATTTCAATTAAATTGAAAAAGACAGAAGTAATTTTTTCGTCAGGGGAAATTATCACTTTGACCATATCCATAACTTCGCAAACAAGATTGTTAATTTTCGGACTTTCGCAAAAGCCTAAGATGCAACGGACATAATTTTCAGGGTGATCAATATAAAATTGGTGAAAATGTTCCTTTGGTACTATTATAATGCTGCCTGGAACGAGTTCTTCCTGAATGTTTTTTGAAACGAGGAAAGAATTACCTTTCATAAAAAAGATAAACTCATTATAATCGTGAAATTCTCGGCTTTTTACCATTGGTTCGCCTTTTGCATATTTAAAATGAAAATTGTCGGTTTCAAAATAGTATTCAAAATGTTTTTCCATATTGTTACCCCCCTGTATAAATTTTAACACGGATTTGCAGAAATTACAATATAAAATGCATGTTTTCCTATTTTTGATTGTTTTATATGCTGATATAATAATAAGAGAGGTGATAGATAGATGAATAAACTACGCGAAAAACTTGAAAACAAAGAAAAAATTATGGGTACCTTAGTCAGTCTTACTGACCCTTGCTTGTGTGAGGTGATGGGAAATATAGGATACGAGTGCGTATGGATTGATACTGAGCATACATATATGAGCCAAAAAGAAGTTTTGTGCCATTTAAATGCGGCGCGAGCAGCCAACATTCCATCCGTTGTGCGTCTTCCTCAAAATGACCTTACGGAAACCAAACGAATTTTAGAGATGGGACCTGACGGAGTAATCTTTCCTATGGCAAAAAAATATGATGAGATTAGAGGATTGATTGATATGACA
This sequence comes from Congzhengia sp., assembly GCA_045537995.1. Classification (GTDB taxonomy): domain Bacteria; phylum Bacillota; class Clostridia; order UBA1381; family UBA9506; genus Congzhengia. The sequence goes on from JAZSQN010000151.1 coordinate 6,358, forward strand.
CTGTATCCGCCTCACGGGACGAGAGGCTTCGGACCCATGCGTGCTATAGGATATGGTGCTGTGGATGCAAAAGAATATGTCAGGGAAAAAAGCTTTGATATGTTAAGATTTGTGCAAATAGAACATGTTGATATGATTAATGATTTAGAACAGATATGTAAAATTCCTTACATAGACGGTTTTATATTTGGGCCAAATGATTTATCAGGCTCATTGGGAGAATTTTTAAATGTGTTCGGTGACAAAACACTCTCAAAAATAAAACATACAATTAATATACTTAAAAAGCACGAAAAATATATTGGACTTGCAGGAGGAATGAACGAATCTGATATAAAAATTTGGTCGGAATTGGAGCTTGATATGCTTTTCGCTGGAGCAGATTGGTGTTTTATATATAATCAGGGAAAAGAGACGCTCAAAACAATGAAAAAATACTTTTAAAAGAAAAGTGAGCCGATTTTATACAATTTGTAAAATTAGTACTTTACTTTTTTAAATAATGATGGTACAATTTAAAAAAACATATAAAAAGTGAGGTTTTATTATGGTATCAAATGAAAAAACATCTCAGATTTTTAGCACATCAGTTCAGATTAACGATGGATTCCATGAAACAAGTGCTGATGGAGCATCTTTAGCATTTGACAAAAAATACGGAATTATGTTTTGTTCATATATGCCTGGTAAACAATGCCGCTATGGAGAATCAAGAAGTAAAGTTATGCTTTCTTATTTTCCTGCAACTCAGCCTACAAATATAAGATACATAACAGTTGCTGAAGGTCACGACGAGTTTTGTAACAATATTTTAGGACTTGGCGACGGCAAGGTAAGAATATTTTATGAAAAGGATAGCTACGAAGATTTTGATCACGATATCTGCTATAAGGATTTTGATTTTGTAACCGAAACCTTAAGTGAAGAAAAGGTTATGATGTTAAAGTGCGAAGATGGAAGTATTAAAAAGCTTCATTATTCTGCTGTAATTTCATACCTTGAAGAAAGAGGATACAACAATCACGAGTATCTGGCATCAGAGCAGTTTTCCATTGGTGGAGGCGGTACTTTTTATAAGGATGCTGACGGATATGCGTATGGTGCTGCCACAAGCTATTATCAGGAGCCTGTACTATTCCGTTCTAAAGACGACCTTGCTACGGTAGAATTTTTTGCGGTATTCCCATATCCTGCACAATATGAATTTGAATATAAAATTTTAGACGGAAAAATATATGCAATCTACAGAACTGATAATAAAGAAAACGGTAATTCATTTACAACATCACCTGATATGGGTAAAACCTGGACTGAACCCATTGCAATAGATGAAAGTATTACGGGAAGGCCGAGAATGATCCATTATGACGGCGGACTTTTAATGGCATATAACTATTCAAATGAGAAAGTAACCAATAAACGCGTTCTTTGCACAAACAGAACAGCCATAAAACTTCGTCTTGTTGATAATGACGACCCGAATAAGTGCACAGTTGCAGCAGATTTGGTAAATAAATGGGGAATAGT
>JAZSQN010000008.1:0-4408 GCA_045537995.1 Congzhengia sp.
CTTAGGTTTTAGAGGCTCAAGAAAGAGCACACCTTTTGCAGCACAGATGGCAGCTGAAACTGCAGCAAATGCTGCAAAAGAGCATGGTTTAAAAACTGTTGAGGTTTTTGTTAAAGGTCCCGGTGCTGGCCGTGAAGCTGCAATCAGAGCGCTCCAGGCAGCAGGTCTTGAAGTTACAATGATTAAGGATGTAACACCTATTCCTCACAACGGTTGCAGACCGCCTAAAAGAAGAAGAGTTTGATTTTTTGCACGCGCTATTGCAAAAATCAAAATTTGTTACAAACACACGATACCGTTTAGAATCGGTAAATTTATAAGGAGGTGTATGTTTAGATGGCACGTTATACAGGCGCAGTATGTAGATTTTGCCGTAGAGAAGGAACGAAACTTTTCTTAAAAGGCGAAAGATGTTATACAGATAAATGTGCAGTAACCCGCAGAAAAAGTGCTCCGGGTATGCACGGTCAGAGCAGAAGAAAGCTGTCTGAATATGGTTTACAGTTAAGAGAAAAGCAGAAAGCAAAGAGATATTACGGCGTATTAGAATCTCAGTTTGCAAAATACTTTGAAATGGCTGAAAAGAAACAGGGTATTACTGGTGAAAACTTGCTCCAGATTATAGAATCAAGACTTGATAATGTAGTGTACAGAGCAGGATTTGCAACATCAAGACCTGAAGCAAGAATTTTAGTTACACACGGTCATTTTGAAATAAACGGCAAGAGAGTTGACATTCCGTCATATTTAGTTAAACCCGGTGATGTAATTACATTACAGGAAAAGAGCCGTTCTTCAGAAAAATTCAAGGCAGTATCTGAAATCACAGCAAGCAGAACAGTTCCTGCATGGTTAGATGTTAACAAAGACGCTTACGAATGTAAGGTTGTTTCACTTGCAAATCGTGACCAGATTGACCTTGAAATAAAGGAACATCTTATTGTCGAGTTATATTCAAAATAATAGTTATATTGTTTTGTGTATATCTTTTGATTACCCTTTGGCTTATGCGCTGTGCGCATATTAACCGAATAATAATGAGGGAGGGTTAACTTTATGTTAGAAATAGAAAAGCCAAAAGTTGAGTGCGTAGAGATAAGCGACGATGGTAAATACGGTAAATTCGTAGCAGAACCATTAGAGCGTGGATACGGCACAACACTTGGCAACTCTTTAAGAAGAATGTTGCTTTCATCGCTTCCTGGTGCTGCAGCGGTTTCTGTTAAGATTGACGGAGTTTTGCATGAGTTTTCAACAATTCCCGGCGTTAAAGAAGATGTTACGGAAATTATTTTAAACATCAAGCAGATTGCAGTTAAGCTTCATTGCGATACACCTAAGGTTGTATATATTGAAGCAGACCACGAAGGCGTGATTACAGCAGGTGACATAAAGCTTGATTCGGATATTGAAATTTGTAATCCTGACCTTAAGATTGCAACATTAAATAAAGATGCTAAGCTCTATATGGAGATTACATTTGCAAAAGGCAGAGGATATGTTTCAGCAGAAAGAAACAAGCAGTTAAATCAGAATATTATCGGCGTTATTCCGGTGGATTCAATTTACACACCTGTTCACAGAGTAAATTACTCAGTTGAAAACACCCGTGTTGGTCAGATTACTGACTATGACAAACTTACATTAGAAGTTTGGACAGACGGTTCAATTGATCCTTCAGAAGCAGTAAGTTTAGCAGCAAAAATCATAAATGACCATTTAATGCAGTTTATTGATTTATCTGAAGAAGCAAAGAATGCTGACATTCTTATAGAAAAAGAAATTGGTCAGAAAGAAAAAGTGTTAGAGATGACAATCGAAGAGTTAGACCTATCAGTTCGTTCATACAACTGCTTAAAGCGTGCAGGTATCAACACAGTTGAAGACCTCACAAACAGAACAGAGGACGATATGGTTAAGGTTCGTAACTTAGGTCGTAAGTCATTAGATGAAGTTATCGGAAAACTTCAGGCACTTGGCCAGTCTTTTGCAAAACGCGAAGACTAAACTTAAAAAATTTTAGGGAGGTTTTAATATGCCGGGAACAAGAAAATTAGGTCGTCCGACCGATCAGCGTATTGCTATGCTTCGTGGCCTTACAACAGCTTTACTTGCTAATGGCAAGCTCGTTACAACAGAAGCTAAAGCTAAAGAAGTAAGATGTATTGCTGATAAGATGATTACACTTGGCAAAAAGAACACCTTACATTCAAGAAGACAAGCATTGTCTTACATTACGGATAAAGAGGTTGTTTATAAACTGTTTGAAGAAATCGCTCCTAAATATGCAGATCGCAACGGTGGCTACACAAGAGTACTAAAGATGGGTCCCAGACGCGGTGATGCTGCTGAAATGGCAATTATCGAGTTGGTTTAATCAAACAACAAAATAAGTGATTTTTTAAAAAAACACATATAAAAAAAGCAAGGCTTGCGCCTTGCTTTTTTTGTTACCATATTTCTTTTAAAATATTTACATATTCTAAAATATTCATTTTGTGGATTTTGTATTTTCCGATTTCGTCAAGTAAAATAACAGAAATGCTGTTGCCTGATGTTTTCTTGTCAAGAGCTATTCCTGACAAATCCTCATGAGTTACCTTTATATTATAAGGTAGACCGAATTTTTTGATTATACTTTCTATTCTTTTGGTTGTGCCTGCTTTAGTAATTTCCAGCTTTTCACCTAATTTCGATGCTATAATCATACCAAATCCAACCGCCTCGCCGTGAGTGTATCCTGTATAGTTATAGGCTTTTTCAATAATATGAGCTGCGGTATGGCCGAAATTTAAAATCATACGAAGATTGGTGTCGTGCTCATCTTTTTCGACAACTTCGCGTTTTATATAGCAGCAGGTATACACAATTTCATCAATTATTTCCATTAATCCGATGCGGTCTTTAGCGCCATCAATCTTATCAAAGAATTCTTTATCCCAGATGCAGCCGTATTTTATAACTTCAGCAAGACCTGATGCAAACTCGTTGTCAGGGAGCGAAATTAGCGTATCGGTGTCTGCAATTACAAGACGAGGCTGATAAAATGAGCCAACGAGATTTTTTCCCCACGAAACATCAATAGCGGTTTTTCCACCTACGGAGCTATCAACCTGCGCAAGAAGTGTTGTTGGGATTTGCACAACATCAATTCCGCGAAGTAATGTTGATGCAAAAAATCCTGTTAAATCCCCTATTACCCCGCCTCCTAATGCTACTGCTAAATCTGAACGCGTCATACCGAAGGAAAACGCTTCGTCATACAAATCACTTAAGTAGGGAAGTGATTTTGTTGTTTCGCCTGCGGGCAATACCACAAGTTTTACTTCTGCAATTTCTGAAAGCGAGTTGCATACCGTATCTGCATAAAGCTCTGCTACATTTTCATCAGTAACAACTAAGATTTTAGACGGGATTTTTCTTGCTTCTTTTATGTATTGGGCAGTATTTTTTAAAATGTCCTTGCCGACAATTATGTCATATTCATGATTTGGAACATTAACTCTGAGTTTTTCCATATTAACGCCTCGCATATAATGATATGTGGATATTTTATCATAAATTTCCTTAAATAACAATATAAACTTGATTTTTTATATGCTGTATGCTATATTGAGACTGAAAAGGTGAGTGAAATATATGAAAATGAAAGCAGTTACATTCAGCTATGATGACGGTGTTTTACAAGATGAGCGACTAATAGAGTTGTTTAATAAATACGAGCTTAAATGTACATTTAACCTAAACAGTGGCAAGTTGGACAAAAGAAGAAATTTAAAGAAGATATATGAAGGACATGAGATAGCACTACACGGTGTTTGCCATTTACACCTTGATTCTTTGAATAAAGAGGAGACAGAAAGAGAAATTATAGATGATGCAAAGAATTTAGGATTGTTATTTGATGTGGAAATCGAGGGAGCTTCGCTTGCTTATGGAAAAGCAAATGAATATGTGAATGAAGCGTACAAAAAAGCGGGTATTAAGTATTCAAGGGCAAAAGAGGTAACGCAGAGTTTTGATATATGGCACGATATTTACAGATATTGTGGTATATGCAGACACAGTAATGAAAATCTTTTTGAGTTGGCCGAAAAGTTTATCGAATTAAAACCTCAAGAACCACAGATTTTCTATATCTGGGGTCACTCATATGAATTTGACAGAGAAGACGGAATGTGGGAAAGGATAGAGGATTTTTTTAAAATTATATCTCGTCGCAATGATATTTTATATGGAACAAATAAGGAAGTATTTAAATATTTTAAACTCATATAGACAATTTGTCAAAAAAATTAAAATGTGATATAATGATTTCATCGAAGATGAAATCAGCGATATAAATTCCTGACGGAATTTGCGATATGTACTTCGTACGCGATATATCTTCGATGCGATATGTCCCTTC
>JAZSQN010000019.1:0-1800 GCA_045537995.1 Congzhengia sp.
GATTATTATGAGAATTATCACAGAGTGAAGATTTCAGATGATGTGATAGAACAGGCAGTATATCTTTCTGAAAGATATATTACGGACAGATTTTTGCCTGATAAAGCGATTGATGTAATAGATGAGGCAGGCTCTAAGGCAAATCTTGGTAATGTAAAGCTCGTTGAACTGAAAAAACTTACAGACAAACTTAAGTCAGTTCAGGCAGAAAAAGAGAATGCGGTTTCAAGCGATTCAACTGAGGATTACCAAAAAGCTGCAGAATTGAAGGCAAAAGAGTGTGCTTTAGTTGAGGAAATTAACAAACTTAATGAGTCAGGAATTGATACAGTTCTTACTTTAGAAAATATTGCTGAAGTAATAGAGGACTGGACAAAGATTCCTGTTAAGAGTCTTACCGAAACAGAAAGCGAAAAGCTGCTTAATTTAGAACAAAGAATAAAATCTTATGTTTTAGGTCAGGATCATGCGGTTGAGACGGTAGCGGAAGCTATAAGGAGAAACCGTGCGCGCCTAACACGCGCAAGACGACCTGTTTCCTTTATATTTGCAGGTCCCACAGGTGTAGGTAAAACAGAACTTGCAAAAACTCTGGCTCGTGTAATGTTTGATTCTGAAGATGCAATGATTAGAATTGATATGTCAGAATATATGGAAAAGCACACAGTTTCTAAATTAATTGGTGCTCCTCCTGGATATGTTGGATATGATGATGCGGGACAGCTTACAGAAAAGGTAAGAAGAAAGCCGTATTCTATCATTTTATTAGATGAAATAGAAAAAGCACATGCAGATGTTTTTAATATTTTGTTGCAGATTTTAGACGATGGAAGAGTAGCTGATAGTCACGGACGCATAGTAAATTTTGAAAATACAGTAATCATAATGACATCTAATGCTGGTTCTTCGCTTCGTTCTGCCAACTTAGGATTTAACAAGACAGAGGATGATGTGGCGAGCGCGCGTACATCTTCAGCGTTAAAAGAAATATTTCGTCCTGAATTTTTAAACAGGGTAGACGATATTATTACATTTAACCCATTAAATAGAGAAAACCTTGTGGGCATAGTGGACCTTATGATTAAGGATTTAGCAACAGAACTTTTCAGAAAAGAGATAATCTTAGAAGTAACTGATTCTGCTAAAGAATTAATTTTGGAAAAGGGATATGATGTAAAATTCGGAGCAAGACCATTGCGCAGAGCTATAGAAAAGCACATCCAGAATCCGATTGCTTCTTTAGTGATTAGAGGAGAGGCAAAGAAACATTGCAAAATAAAGGTAGATGCTTTAAATAAAGAAATGAAAGTAGATTTGGAAAATATGTAAAAAAAAGACTGTAGCATAGCTACAGTCTTTTAAATTATACCGTTTCTACATTTGCTGCTTCATCGACAGGATTAGCTGATACTTCTTCGGGCTTGTCCTTTTTCTTGTTTTTAAATACTTTGATTACTTTATCAAGTATTGTGGGAACACTGTCAATAATGTCTTGTGCCGGAGAAGTATTTTTTTCAACGGGCATAAGTTTAATTTCTTCGTTGCCTACAACCATGAAAGCTACCGGCTCAATTGTAGCTCCGCCGCCGGAACCGCCGCCGAAATTTGAATCGGATGAAGCTATGTTTTTCTGACCGAAATCTGAACCGCCAGCACCAAAACCAAATGAAACTTTTGAAATGGGAATGATTACTGTACCGTCTTTTGATTCGACAGGTTCACCAACTATGGTATTAACATCTACCATATCTTTGATGCTCTGCATTGCTGTTTCCATTAAACCGTTAATAGGATGTTCTG
>JAZSQN010000075.1:0-4094 GCA_045537995.1 Congzhengia sp.
ATTTCATTTGTTGAACCAAAACGGTTTTTCACAGCTCGCAGTATTCTATGACTCTGGTGCCGCTCGCCTTCAAAATGCAAGACACAGTCAACCATATGTTCTAATACCTTAGGACCAGCTAAATTACCGTCTTTTGTAACATGACCGACTATAAATACTGCTATTGAGTTTTCCTTTGCAAGTTTCATCAACGAAAGAGTTACATCTCTTACTTGACTGACTGTTCCCGGAGCCGACGCAATTTCGGGATTATACATTGTTTGAACAGAATCAATGATTAAAATATCAGGCTTTAGATCCTGAGCATTTTTAATTACTGAGTTAATATCTGTTTCAGTCAACACATAAAAGTCCTCGTTTATACCCAAACGATCAGCGCGCATTTTTAACTGTTTTTCAGATTCTTCTCCTGAAACATAGAAAAAGTTCGTATCTTTTTCTAAAGATTTTATAAGTTGCAAAAGAATTGTAGATTTACCAATGCCAGGCTCACCGCCTACTAAAACCAAAGAGCCCTGTACAATACCTCCGCCTAAAACCCGATCGAGTTCTTCGATTCCGCATATAATACGAGAATCTTCAGTTGTTGAGACGGAAGAAAGTTTTGTAGGTGTAAGGTAAGATTGTGTTACTTTTTTTGAAGTGGAAGAAACAGTAACTATTTCTTCTGCTAAAGTATTCCAACCACCGCAATCGGGACATTTTCCTATCCATTTTGGTGATTCATATCCACATTCTGAGCATATGTATAAAACTTTGGATTTCATTATTTTTACCTCTTATTCTGCAGGCGCTATTTCTTCTTCGCTCGGTTTTGGCTCGACAGGAGATTCAGGTGTTAATGGCACATCAGCAGGTGGTAATTCCGGTTCGGCTTCTATTTTTTTAGTACCTATAATTTCCACTCTGTCTTTAGGTCTGTAGGTGCTTTTTGTTAAGACATTACTTGATACATGAGCGCCATTTTCATATACAACCTTATATGTTACATATGAACTTCCGTTAGAACCTGCACTTTCTACCTTTACTTCACCTTCGGGCAAGTTCGGGTCTTCTTTTGTTACAACCTTTGGAGAAGAAGAACCTGTCATTTGTGTTGTTATTTTGATTTCCCGTTCAGGAAATTCGTCTGTTCCACAGATTATAATTGTATTTGTTCTGCCTTCTGCAATTGCCTTTATTTCTATAGGCATTTTAGTATTATTTTTAAATTTGAAGTCTATAGCACCATAAGATACAGTTGCATCTCTTCCCATAGGAACATATGAAACAGGAAGTGAGTGATTTTTTCTTTCTGTGATTTCAAGATCTGCAAAAACTACTGCATTAAAAAGCGTAGAGGAGACCTGACAAATTCCTCCGCCGATGCCCGGTTGTACGGTGTTTCCTACATAAACATTTGCAATACGGAAACCTCTTTCTGCGGTTCTTGGTCCCACAACCTCATTATATGAAAATTCTTCACCCGGCGCTAAAACATATCCGTTTATCTTTTCACAAGCAAGCTTGATGTTATACGCACGGTCGTTACTGCTTGAAGAATAATCAGTAGAATATTTTCCTAACTCATCGGCAAGGAGTGTAGATCTTAAACTTTCTGAAGTTACATCAGGCTGGGTAATTTGAGCAGGTATAACAATTTTGTTGCCTGTTGAATTCGTGATTGCAGATTCTACATTACTTTTTTTCAAGCTAACAGCCGGTTTGCTTTCAGAAAAATTAATTCTGTGATTTTCAATTGTGTAGCTTGCACTGACAGGTTTATCTGAAACATATCTTGTTATGTAATCGTAGTTTATTTCTTCGGGTTCTATATACTTCAGATTAGCCGTTGCTACTGTTTTATCACTTAAAAGACATTCTGTTATTGAATCTTTTACATCGTTAAATAATACACCGTTACCTGATTTGCCTTTTGTGATTATTAAAGAATTATCACCAAATTCGATTTTGTTTTCGACAGCAGTAATTTCAAGATTTTGTGATGCTTTGTTGATAAGGTCAAGTATAGCACTGTTATCAAATTCCAACATAAAAGGTACAGAAACGGGATTTTTCTTTAATGAATTTATTTCGCCTATTCTGCCAAAAATGTTTTTAGTTCTACCGTAATTAAAGCATGAATCTGCCATAGCGTTACAATTTAGAACAGGAGAAAGTGTTAAGGAATCAAAAGTGACTTCTGAAGAACCTATTTTAAGGGTTAACTCTTTAGAGAGTCTCATATCAAAAATTTCGGGTATTTTGGTTATAAGCTCTTCTTTTGTCAGACCTGAAACATCAACATTATTGATATATACACCACTGTAAACCTTGTTGTAGGTCAGATGTCTTACAGAAAAACCAAGAAACGAAACCAAAAGCACAATGGCGCATATTAATATTGCCAAAAATGCCTTTCTTTTCATTTGGTTTGAATGTTTTTGTTTTCTTGAAACTGCCATCTAATCACCTCATGTATAAATTACATATTTAAAAACCATATTCCAAAGTTTAAATAACCGGCATAAATTAAAAATAAAAGATAGGGAATTAATAAAATACCGGAGGATTTTCGTGTGTTAAAAAAGTAAGATACTGTAATTGCCACAAATATAAAAAGTACAACAAGAAGTATGAAGGCTAAAAGATATGCTTTAAAGTTAAAGAATACAATTGGCCAGCAAAAATTCAAAAACAACTGAAGTGCAAAGTAAAATATACCATCGTTGAGTTTGTTTTGAGTCTTATCTGAGCGAATGTACAATAGTAATGCAACGCCCATTAAAAGATATAAAATGCCCCACACAACAGAAAAAAGATAATTTGGAAGAGCAAACGGGGGCTTAATTAAAACATCGTATATATAGAAGTTGTTGCGTGTTATAAACCCCGAGATTCCCCCTACTATCAAAGGAAGAATTACGATACCAATGGACTTTAAAATGTTTTTCATGAACCATACCTCATTTTTAAAAAATATGGTATATTATATGGTTTCACAGAAAAAATATACTACTCGTATGAAAACAAAGGTGCGGATAATCTTTCCGCACCTTATGCTCTTGATATTATCTGCTTACATTTCTGTTTGCACGAATAGCTTCAGCAGTCTTGATTAATTCTTCTTCTAATGCGCGAAGTACATCATCTGCATACTGATTAGCACCGAGTCTTATTTCTCTTGAATTTTGTTGAGCACTGTCAACAATCTGATTAGCCTTTGCATAGGCTTGCTGTGTTATATCATGTTCGTTAACCATTGCAGCGATTTTTTCTTCTGTAGCTTTTATCATAGCTGCTGCTTCTTTTTGTGCGTCGTTAATAATTCTCTGGCGTTCTTCTTTTACCCATTTTGCCTGTTTCATTTCTTCTGGGAATTTGTTTCTCATATCCTGTATCATATCTAAGATTTCATCTTTATCAATGATACCGCGACCCCAGATAGGAATAGTTCTGCAACTGTCAATTTTTTCTTCGATTTCGTTCATGATCTGTTCGATATCCATGAATCAACACTCCTTTTCGATTTTATCCTTAATGTCCTTAATGATTTCTTTTGGTATTAACCCTTCTGTGTTACCGCCAAAACGGCATATTTCCTTAACCACACTTGAGCTTATATATAGACAATTTAAGTTGGTTACCATAAAAACAGTTTCTACATCGGGGGCAAGCTTTTTATTAAGCATTGCCATTTGAAATTCGTATTCAAAGTCCGATATCGCGCGCAAGCCTTTCACAATTATATGAGCACCTGATTGTTCAACAAAATCAGCTAAAAGGCCATCGAAAGATTGTACTTCACAATTTGGAATGTCTTTTGTGCATTTTTTAATCAACTCTGTTCGCTCTGATACAGAAAACAGAGGAGTTTTTTTGCTATTATTAAGAACTGCTACAATGACTTTATCAAAAAGTGCAGCACTTCGCTTTATTATATCTAAGTGACCGCATGTAACAGGGTCAAAGCTTCCGGGATAAACTGCAATTTTCATGTCGTTCACTCTTTCATAATTAAAATTTTAACCCGACCGTATTTTTTTTCTTTTATAATTTTAAAGTCGACAGTATCGAATGTCGGAGTAATCTTTGAGTCATACTCTAAAACGATG
>JAZSQN010000099.1:0-2858 GCA_045537995.1 Congzhengia sp.
GATACCTTTTCTTACAATCATGGGATTTGCGCCTGCTGCAATGTTCTTTAATCCTTCATGGATTAATGCCTGCGCTAAAAGTGTAGCTGTTGTTGTTCCGTCGCCTGCTACATCATTGGTTTTTGTTGCAACTTCTTTAACAAGCTGTGCACCCATGTTTTCAAAAGCATCCTCTAGTTCTATTTCCTTCGCAATTGTTACACCGTCATTTGTAATTAATGGTGCACCAAATTTTTTATCCAATACAACATTTCTGCCCTTAGGACCCATTGTAACCTTAACTGTATCTGCTAAATGATTAACACCGCGCTCTAACGCTTTTCTTGCCTCTTCGCCGTAAATAATGTCCTTTGCCATTTATATTACCTCCAATTACTGAATTTTCGCTAAAACATCACTCTGACTTAAAATGATGTATTCTTCACCATCTAATTTTATTTCTGTTCCGGCATATTTGCTTGTGATAACCTTGTCACCAACTGCAAGCTCCATCTTTATCTCCTTGCCGTCAACTACTCCGCCGGGACCTACAGCAACAACCTCTGCAAACTGGGGTTTTTCCTTTGCAGCAGCTGTTAAAATAATTCCGCTCTTTGTTGTCTCTTCTGTTTCCACCATTTTGATAACAACTCTGTCACCTAAAGGTTTAATGTTCATAATATTACCTCCATTTATGTGAATTAAATTGTAAACATCATTAGCACTCATACCCAACGAGTGCTAACCAAGTAATATATTACCATATGTTTTTTCCCAATGCAATACTTTTTTTATAAATTCATTGTTATTTAACAATTTTTCTGCTATACTGTATTTAGTGATATTTAAGGAGGTGTTTTGTTTGAAAATAGTAGTTATCGGCGGCGGTCCTGCAGGCGTTATGGCAGCAAGCGAGGCGGCTATTTTAGGCGCTCAGGTTCTACTTGTTGAACAAAATTCCTATCTTTGCAAAAAAATGGGTATAACAGGAAAAGGCAGATGCAACATAACAAACGCATCTGATATAAGCGATTTTATAAATAATATTCCTGTAAATGGAAAATTTATGCATAGCGCTTTTTATGCTTTTTCCAATACAGATATGATAGAGCTTTTATCACGCTATGGAGTAGAAACAAAAGTTGAACGCGGAAACAGAGTCTTTCCCGTTTCAGATAAAGCAAAGACCGTAGTTGATGCACTAAAAGCTTACGCTAAGGATTGCGGTGTTAGGGCTATACAGGATAAGGTGTTATCGGTAGAAGCAAAAGATAATGGTTTTTTAGTAAAATCTAAAAGGCGCGGTGTCACAACGGCTGACAGAGTTATCATTGCAACAGGAGGGGCTTCATACCCATTAACCGGCTCCTCAGGTGACGGATACAAGTTTGCACAAAGTTTAGGGCATACTATAATTTCTCCCTCTCCCTCACTCGTTCCGCTTACAACTAAGGGAGATACTGCAAAAAAACTTATGGGATTATCTCTAAAAAATATCTCAATTAAAATTTTTGATGAAAACAAAAAAAAGCAATATGAAGATTTTGGCGAGATGTTGTTTACACATTTTGGCGTAACAGGACCTGTAATTCTCTCTGCAAGTTCACATCTTCGCGACTTTTCCCATAAAAAATATACATTATCTATAGATTTAAAACCCGCGCTTGATGAAGACTCTTTAGACAAAAGAATTCTTCGTGACTTTGCAAAAGAATTAAATCGCGATTTTATAAATTCATTAGATGAGCTTCTGCCTAAAAAGCTCGTTCCCGTAGTAGTCGCATCTTCAGGGATTTATGAACGCAAAAAAGTGCGTGATATAACTAAGGAAGAACGCCTTAAATTGGTTCATTTGTTAAAAAACTTCAATCTAGAAATCACGGGGACTCGCCCAATTGATGAAGCAATTATCACATCAGGCGGAGTTTCGGTTAAGGAAATCAATCCTAAAACTATGGAATCAAAAATCGTTCAGGGACTCTATTTTGCCGGCGAGGTAATAGATGTTGACGCCTATACGGGCGGATTTAATCTGCAGATTGCCTATTCCACAGGTTATCTTGCAGGTAAAAGCGCAGGAATGGAGTGGTAGCATGCTAAAAGATAATAAAGAAATACTCGAACGCGCAGTGCTTTGCGGTGTGCATACCGGCGCTTTGGATATACTCTCTGACACAACAGAAGAAACAATTAAAGAGCTTGAACGCTTAGCAGATACTGCAGGTGCCGAAACCGTAGGGTATATGATACAAAATAAATCGGTCATTGAAAAAGCAACATATATCGGCGAGGGAAAAATTGAAGAACTTAAATGCGCCTGCACAGAACTTGATGCAAATCTTGTAATTTTTGACGATGAGCTTTCTCCCATTCAAATAAGAAACTTAGAAGAAAAATTAGGCATACGAGTTATTGACAGGAGTATGCTCATTTTAGATATTTTTGCCCGTCACGCGGTAACAGGCGAGGGAAAAATTCAGGTTGAGCTTGCACAGCTTAAATATTTACTTCCCCGTCTTACAGGTATGGGTTCAAAACTTTCCCGACTTGGCGGCGGAGTGGGAACTCGCGGTCCGGGTGAGACAAAGCTTGAAACTGACAGGCGTCATATTCACAGAAGAATATCTCACTTAAAAGAAGAGCTTTTAGAAGTTAAAAAGCACAGAGAATTGCTTCGTGCACGCAGAAAAAAAGAAAACCGTTATATGGTTGCAATCGTGGGATATACAAATGCCGGTAAATCTACCCTGTTAAATCTTTTAACAGGTGCAGATGTTTTAGCACAGGATAAGCTTTTTGCAACTTTAGACCCTACTATAAGGAAGCTTACATTAAAAGACAAACGCGAAATAATGCTTGTTGATACCGTAGGATTTATC
>JAZSQN010000032.1:0-14747 GCA_045537995.1 Congzhengia sp.
CCTATCTGCTACCTGAGACACTGCAACGGCTAAAGGTGTACCTACTGCACCAAAGGATACTGCAGAAGAATCGCAAATGAGAGACACCACTGCTGCAGCCAGTGGCGGAAAACCCAAGCTTACTAAAAGAGGTGCGGCCAATGCCGCAGGCGTCCCAAAACCTGCAGCACCTTCAATAAACGAACCAAACATAAAGCTAATTATTATCGCCTGAACTCTGTGGTCCGGTGATATTTTGGTAAATCCGTGATTGATTGAATCCATACCGCCTGAGTACTTTTGGGTATTCATAATTAAAATTGCACCAAAAATAACCAGCAGCACCTCTAAAGAACTCAAAATCCCAAAAATTGTAGATGAAATAATAGCACGAACGGGCATTTTCCAGAAGAAAAACGCCAAAATTGCCGAAAGTAAAAATGCTAAAGGCAGAACGGTTTTTGCAGGCTTTGAAAAAGCCGTCATTAAAATTACACTTAATAAAATCGGCAAAAACGCCAAAATTGCATACATAAAAAGACTCCTTCGTGCCGTGCAAAAAGGAGTCTTTTTGAACGGCCCATACTTTCTATTATTATGAGCCGTTTTTTGTTATTTAATTAAACTTTCAATTTTTTCTGCCATTTCCTCAAGATGCGTAGCTCCAACCAACTCCACAATCCCCTTATCGCACGCTGAAGCAATTTCTTTGTCTATAGGAAGCTTTGCAACATTTTCTATTCCGTGTGCTTTTGCAATTTCATCAATTTTGCTTTCTCCGAAAATAAAGTGCTTCGTTTTGCAGTCAGGGCATTCAAAATATGACATATTCTCAACTATACCAAGTACCGGCACATTCATAAGTTCTGCCATTTTCACCGCTTTTTCAACTATCATTGAAACCAAATCCTGAGGAGATGTTACAACTATAATACCATCTAAGGGCAAAGACTGAAATACAGTAAGGGGAACATCGCCTGTTCCGGGAGGCATATCAACAAACATAAAATCTACCTCGCCCCATATTACATCTGTCCAGAACTGCTTTACAGTTCCCGCTATAACGGGTCCGCGCCAAACTACCGGATCTGTGTCATTTTCCAAAAGCAGATTTATTGACATAATTTCAATACCTGTTTTTGTTTTCACAGGTAAAATTCCATCATCTGTGCCATAAGCTTTCTCCGTTATTCCAAAAGCTTTGGGAATTGAAGGACCTGTTATGTCTGCATCTAAAATTGCGGTTTTATACTCATGTCTTGCAGTTAATACTGCCAACTGTGAAGTAACTGATGATTTACCTACACCGCCTTTACCGCTTACTATACCTATTACCTTTTTAATATCTGAATGTGAATTTTGCGGTTCTTTAAAGCTTTCCTTTCTTGATTCGCAATTTTCTCCACAGGTTTTACAGTCATGTGTACATTCGCTCATTGTTATTCTCCTTCTATAACCTTATAAAACTCTTCTAATGCCTGTTTATTTGACGGCATTTCTCTGTCTAAATTTTTTATCTGCAATATAATTTCAGGATTTTCAAGGATATACCTTAGTCCTTTATATATTCCATCGTCACTGTTTTCTGTAACAATTCCCATATTTGCACCGGTCACCATTTCTTCAGTTGATGTAGTTTTTGTCGCAACAATGGGAAGTCTGAAATACTCCGCTTCACCAAATACCATCGGCGCCGCCTCATGATATGAGGGAACTAAAAGAATGTCTGCATTTACATAGTATCTGTACGGATTATCTGTATCTCCATATAGTATCACATTTCTGGACATATTATATTCTTCAATCTTTTCAGAAAGCTCTGCTATACCGTTTCCTCCGCCCACAATATGCCAACAGAATTTAAACCCGTCTTCTTTTAAGCGGTAAAGAGCGTCAAGAGCCCTCATATGACCTTTTTCCTTTGAAATACGGGCTACAGTTAAAATGTTTATTACATTCTTATCATATTTTACAGTATCAATTGATGAAAGAGATGCCATTTTGTAAAAATCATGACAATTGTGCATAACAATCGTCTTTTCCTCACACTCAGGAACCCTCGACAAAAACGATTCTCTAACACCTTCTGAAACCGCGCAAACCTTATCGAATTGTTGATAAAGCTCTCTTGTATAAACGCTGTCTATACCGCAAAGAGAATAATCACAATGAAGTACTGTTGCTTTTATTTTTGCTTCAACTTTTGATAGTACATACTCATTCATTCCGCCGTACAAACTATGGCCAACTCCTGATTGACAAAATGAGATTGCAGCATCATAACCTGACAATTTCTTTTCAAATAAAAACACAATATCGTAAGCAAGATAGTCGCCGATAAATTTTGCAATTGCTCCTAAAACAAGTCTTATAAATCCTAAGAATTTACTTTCTTTTTCTATAGTTTTCTGGCTTGTTGCAAGGAGCCTTAATCCCTTTGATGCCGGCAAAACATTAATATTTTCAGGAAGCTTATTCTCGTCATACATATCAAAAACAAGTACATCTATATCTAAATTAGGAGTGTCCTTGATTTCCTTTATTAAGTTTAAAAACGCCGTTTGTATGCCGCCTGTATCTAAATTTGGCATTACAAATAAAATCTTTTTTTTCATCTGTTCCCTCTTATAGAATTTTATAGTTCGCTGAAATTTACAAACTCAATACCATTCGACTTGTATTTTTTCACTATTTCTTCAGATGAAACAAATTTATACTCTTTTACTCTTTCATCTGATATGTTCCCAAAAAACTTATGCTCTGATGAAACTGATGGATGAAAAACAATTTCAATGTAATTTCTTCCATCCTTTTTTATGGCATTAAGCAACACATCGCCATCTGTTTTGCTGATTTGGTCAAAACTAACCACACGCGCCACAGGCATTTTAAATATCCTCTTTATTTGAGTGAACCAAACATTAAAGAAATTTCTAACTAAAAACTCTCTTAGTTCTCTTTTAAATGCCAAATTCAGTTTGTCATAGTATACCCTTTTAAATGTTCTCGTTGCTGTAATTCCGTGCTTTTTGGCTACCTTTTTAAAAACTGTAAACGCTTTTATATGTAAAGACGAATTCTCATGAGTATTCCAATAGTCAGCTTTTCCGCACATTTTTTCAAACAATGTATACTGGGCATCTAATTCCTTTTCAAGCTCAGCAGAAGAAATCATACCTTTGCTAAATCTTTGTTTAAATTCTGTAATAGACCAAAATGAACCATTCTCATCTACCAAAGAGCGAATTTCATTTACATCGCTTACGGGTTTTCCTGTAGTTACATTCCAGTGCACACCGACAGAAATATGCGGAAATCTCTGGCGTAAATCAGCAGCATTATGAAGAGTTTCCATATTAACCATAACATTTGTAGTTGTTATAAAACCACTTTCTATGCCTTCATCAATTGCCTTATCTACTACATCGCACATTCCATAGTCATCTGCAGTTACAATTATTTTTTGCATTTTTTTCTCCTATATATTTTTAAATTCATCAAACCCTTGTCTCATGAGCCTACAGATTTTTATAAACCCATATTCTTCGGACAAGTTCCTCATGCCGTAGGCAAAATAATACATTAACAAATACTTTAAATATGGGAATGCGTTCGCTATTAAAACTCCCTTATCAATAAAATATTTCTCTGTATATCCACAAAACCATGACGATTCTTCTTGTTTTACTTTTGCAATTATCACAGGAGACGCATACATTTTTAACCCTTTACGAATAGCTTCCCTTATAAATAATGTGTCCTCGCCAGAACTATACTTTGCGCCACCTCCATACATGGTTGAAAACGAAAGGCACGCTTTTTCCAAAGATTTTCTCCTAATGGCTACACGGGCAGTTCCATACCTCATACAATTCCAAAGATGAACCCTTTTAAATTTTGAGTCAGCTTTTCTTGCAGGTGTAAAACGGTTTAAATATTCCAAATTAAAAACTATCATATCAGCTTCGGGACATTTCAAAAAAGCATCTTCAACTATTTTTTCATAGCCATCTACATATATCATATCCTGGTCTGAGCATAACAAAAATTCTCCACTTGCATTTAGGAGTGCTTTGTTCCTGTTTTTTCCCACACCGCGATCAAAGCTCGATACCAATTTTACAATGTTTCCATTTGCCTGTATAAACTCTTTATACGAATACTCATCAGATTGATTTGCAAGTACTGCGTCGGTTTGCAGATTCATTTCTTTATACAGCGAATCATCTTTTTGATTCATACATGCAACTAATACTTCAACTTTACTCATTAAAACCAATTCCTTAAATTACATATTTCGAGGGCAATGATGGTGCGTTTTTAAGATATTCGGTATAATTTTTTTCCGTATCCCAGACGCTTGCGTGCTGTTCTCTGCGTATTTGTTCAATATTTGGAATCTTCATATAATCGCCAAATCTCTCTTTTAGGAATTCCTCTATCCCTACAGGAACATTTAAAGTAACTGTTTCAAAAGGAACTCGCTTTACGCCTTCAAACAATTCACGCCTGTATGTACCCCGCTTATATCTTGCCTTACCTAAGTAATGACAGCATAAATTCGTCTTTTCATTTCTGTACTTGTAAACCTGTTTTAGACCATGCTTAACAAGAAAAAGTCTTGGAAAACATTTCAATATTTTAAGTGCAGTTCTTAAAACAAAACCATATCTCGATAAATCCCGAACTGACTGGGCTTTTGCAATTATATATTTTGCCCAAATGTACTGGTGCACACGCTTAAAAACACCATCAGGGCAAGTGTGTAAAATAAAGATATCCAGATACACATTGTGAGAAATACCATAATCTACCAAGCTTTCTTCAATATATGTGGTATCTTTTGCCCTCACCTTTCCCAATGTGACCATATTATCAAATTTTCCAAACGGTTCAAGGAAAAACTTGGATTTGTCACCTTTTTCTTCAAATGCGGCAACAAATCTTTCATAGTTATCAGGTGTCATAAAAAAATCAAGATCATCATCCCATGGAATAAATCCGCGATGTCGCACAGCTCCTAATGCAGAACCGCCCATCAGACAGTATTCTATACCGTTTTCTTCGCAAAATTTATCCACATAAACTGCAATTTCCAAAATTTTATCCTGCAGTTTTTTAATTCCCCAATCATCTGCTGTATCTTCTCTCATGTACTTATACATAATTACTATCTCCGTAATTTTCTAATTAAATTTCTTATATACGGCGGAATTAACCAGTATATGCGGTACTTTATCCCTGAATAAAAATACTTTTTCGCTATATCTTCGTATGTACAGTCATTAAACCCACTTATTATTTCATCTCTGTTTTTTGGTTTTTTAGTTGCATTTGTAAAACAATAATTTGATTCTATACCATATTCTAAAGGAAATTCCTTACTTACTATTTTTTCCTGAATCAACGAATATGTTATAAATCCTCTGGCTGTATTTGTTATAATCATCGAAACGCCTGCATCCGTATTTGCAGGAAAATCGTACTTCTCTATGCCCCAAAAATCTCCTAAAGTAATATCTGATACTCTATTTTGCGTAGCATATTTGCAACTGTAACAGCTTTCACGGAAAATCAAATATTTTTTAAATGCATTATAATATGAAGACTGAGTATAAACTCCATTTATAACGACTTGTTTTCCTTTGTCTGCGACTCTATAAGAATACCCATGCGCATGCTTGTATTTATTGTCTTTTACTCTGAATGTAAAATCTGCAATTTTACTGTCATGCTTTTTTTCAAGTGTTTTAATATACATATCAAATGTTTTTTGTGAGGGAACACCATGACATATAATATCAGCAGTAAACAAACTTTCCCTTAATTCTTTGGGTATAAAATTAATCAGTGCCGATACCTGACAAGGCGTACCACAAAAGAATACTTTTTCTCCGTCAACAAGTAATGATTTAATCTTTTTATATATGCCTTTTGTGTCAGATTGTATGTACTTAGATTTCAGTAAGTATCGAAGCTCATCATTATTTTTTATAACACGATGCTCAAGCCTTGTACCGTCAAAAGCAGCCCCACAAATATAATAACCTTTTTCAATAAAATACCTTGCTAATACCTCAAATATCCCGCCTGATGAACCTGCATTTCGCACACTGGCATCCTTTGAATATGCCGCATATAAATGCTGTTCATTATAATTCTTCTCACTTTTTTCTATTGGGCACACATCATAGCATCTTCCGCAACCAATACATTCAGTATAGTCTATAGAGGAATAACAAAAACCGTCATTACCTGTGATTTTGTATATGCACTCCTTTGGGCATATATCAACGCACGCCATACAGCCCGTACATTTTTGAGATAAATTATCTATATTATCTATTCTCATTGATTTTTACCTGTTTTTCTCTAATAATTGTTGAGCTTATTCCATCTGTGTGAGGGAAAAACACCACATCTACGCCTACAAGCGAAAATTCATCAATTATTTTATTATACATATCACTGCCTTGCCAGTCGCTTCCATGAAAAAGTGCATTGAATTTTAATTTTCTATAAGCTTCCATTTTATTCATGCTTTCTTGCGCAACAACTTCATCAACATATTTAATAGCTGATACAATTTCTACTCTCTCATTAAACTTTATGATTGGCTCTTTATTCTTATACTCTCTTACAAGCTCATCCGTAGAAACTCCTACGATCAGATATTCACACTGCTCTTTTGCTCTTTTTAAAATGTTGAGATGACCGATATGAAACATATCAAATACGCCTGTGGTGTATCCAATTTTATACTTTTTCATATGTACCTCCTGATTTTACAGCATTTTTTACTTCATTTATTGCATCGCATTTTTTAAGCCTTTTTCTGACAAAAGGCATTTTTAAAATACCCTTTACTGTCCCCAATCCATAGCTGACATGAAGAATTAAAAACAAAAACGGCATTATAAAGCAATATTTATTAAACCCGTTATTTTTTACAGATAACACAGTGTTTGCTACTGCAAATAAGGCGTACAGTCCCCACATCAGCGACGCCAGCTGCCAGAATCCTGCGCATGCCAAAACAGTAGTGAATACAATTCCTAACACAAAACAGAATGGCACAAAATGATATATGGCAAGACACTTGGGATTAACACCTAAGGTTAACCCTATCCAATAACCGTTGCCGTATTTTTGCTTTAACATTTTCTTTAAGCTGCTTCTTGCATATTGGTAAGTAATAGCATCAGGGTCAAATAATAATTTAAAACCTGCTTCTCTTACACGGTAGTGAATCTCATTGTCTTCAGTCCTTAAAAGGTTTTCGTTAAAACCACCAACTACACCAAAAACCTCTCGTCTATAGGCAGCGTGAGACATAAGTTTTACATATGTTCTTTCTTCACCGCGTTTACTCAAACTTATATTGCTTCCAAAAAGCGAATTATCCGTCATCAATAAAACCTCTGACCACGGATTCCTTTCCTCAGCAATCTGATGGCACGGTCCCCCTGCTATATCTTCACCCTGATCAATTATTTCAACACACTGAGCGACATATTCTTCAGGCATAACGGCGTGGGCGTCCATTCTTATAATGACATCTCCTGTAGCATTAATTATCGCCTTATTCCACCCTGACGCCTGTGTTTTTTTTGGGTTGTCCACAACTTTTACCGAATAAAATCCATGATTCTCATTTTGAAATTCCTCCATAAGAATACGGGTTTTATCTTTCGACATTGCATTTATTAAAACGACCTCTGTCTTTTCTCTAGGGTATGTCTGATTAAGAATATCTTTAAAAAGTCCGGGCAAGAAATTTTCCTCATTATAGGCAATAACGCATATAGAAACAGTTTTCATATTTCAACTCCTGTCTCCTGAACTTCAGGTGTAATTACTGCCAAAAATGTCATAAACATAAGCTTTATATCCCCGAAAAAACTAAAATTATCAAGATATTTCAGATTGTATTTCATTTTTTGGGGCAATATCTCTTTTGTATATGTATAGTCTGCATCATCGCTTTCAGAAATCAAACGCTCTTCATCTTTGTACCTGATAGATGCAAGTGATGTTATTCCTGCAGGAAGCAGAAGTGTTGCATACATCTCGGGTGTGTAAGCCTTCACATACTTTGGCACCTCAGGCCGCGTTCCGACAAAACTCATATCTCCCTTTAAGATATTTATTAGTTGGGGGAACTCGTCAAGACGGTATTTCCTTAAAAATCTGCCTACCTTTGTGATTCTTACATCACCGTCCGTAGTAACTTGAGCACCTAAACTTTCTGCATTTTGTACCATAGTACGGAACTTGTAAATCATAAACTCTCTTCCAAAGGTCGTTACTCTTTTTTGGCAAAACAGTACTTCCCCTTTTGAATCTGCCTTTATGGCAATTGCAATAGCCGCCATAGGAAGCAAGAGAATTAAAAGTATAACAACAGAAACCGCCACATCAAATATTCTTTTTAGAACAAGACTTGCAGTACGCTTTTTAAGCTTTTTGTAAATAGTATGTACATCTTCGTTTTTAAATTCTTCGGGCAAGCTGTCAAAATCTTTCAAAAGCATGGCTTACTCTCCTAAAATTTCTTTGACTTTTCCGCAAACATAATATACATCGTCTTCGCTCATTTTGCTGTTTAACGGTAAAGATACCTGATTTTTAAATTTTTCATACGCATTTGGATAGTCAGAAATCTCAAAACCTAAATTCTTGTACGCCGTAAGTAACGGCAAGGGCTTATAATGCACATTGCAGGCAACTCCTGCTTCTGCCATTTTTATAATAAACTCATTTCTTTCTTCTTGAGTTTTTCCAGTCAAGTTTGTCAAATACAAATGACCCGATGAATTATACTTTTCGGTGTAATGAGGCAAAAACTCAACTATTCCGCTTAGTTCTTTATTGTAAATTTCTATTAACCTTTTCCTTTTTTCTAAAATATCCAAATATCGCTCCAACTGCGCAAGTCCAATGGCCGCTGCTACATCTGTCATATTACATTTATAATTTGGAGCTACAATATCATACTCCCATGCACCCAGCTTTGTTTTTGCCAAAGCATCTTTAGACTGCCCGTGTAAAGATAGGAGCATATACTGCCTATATATTTCATCATCTTCGATTCCGTCTATAGTATTCCAGACTACTGCGCCTCCCTCTGCAGTGGTTAGATTCTTAACTGCATGAAAAGAAAAACTTGTGAAGTCAGCCATAGCGCCACTCATCTTATTATTAAAGCTAGCGCCAAAACCATGCGCGGAATCGGCAACTACGGCTATTCTTCCCATTGCTTTTTGGATATCGCTGTTTGCTTTGAATAAATTCTTCTTCCTTTTTACAATTTCTAAAATTTTATCGTAATCGCACATTACACCCGCAATGTCAACAGGTATAATAGCTTTGGTTTTTTCTGTTATTGCACTTTCAAGTTTATCATAATCCATATGAAAACTTCCGGGCGTAACATCAACTAAAACAAGTTTTGCACCTACATGGCATGCGACACTGGCGCTTGCTGTGTATGTATACGCAGATGTAATAACTTCATCTCCTTCACCTATACCTAAAAGACGAAGTGTCATCTCCATACACGCGGTAGCAGAGTTTAGACACACTGCCATACCCGATGTATTCTTGCAAAACTCAGCTATTTTCTTTTCAAACTCTTTTGTCTTAGGACCTGTTGTAATCCACCCGCTCTTTAGAGCTTCAACACAAATCTCTATTTCTTTTTCTGAAATATCAGGCGGCGAAAATGGTATATTTCTCATAATTAACCCTCTTTTGTAAAAATCATAAAATTACAACTCACGCTATTATATATTAATTATAACTTAAAAATATAAAATAGTCAACGCCTAACTTATTGCATAAGTTCCATTGCATCTTCCTCGTATTGATAACCTTCTCTGTCTATATTGGTATAGTTTTGAGGAACATCGCCTACTACCACAACAGAAGCAACAGGGATGTTGCTTGAAATTTTTTCTGCCTTTTTAATCGTCGGCATAAGTATAGAAACAGAAGCACTTGCTTGAGCGTTTATTTCAAAAACTGTCTGATTAATTCCCGAAGAGTAAAAATTGGTTTTTAAATCAGTCTGGGCGCATCCGTAAGGTTTAATTTTAACAGGAATATCAGGACCCATGCCATATAGAATATCAATTCCGGACAGAGTTCCTAAGGGTATGGAAAGCTCACTTTTTTGGATTTTTGAAATTTCTTCTGTTATCTTCAGTGCCAAATCAGACTTTAAAGCACTTATATTAGAAAGCTCTGACTTGACAGAAACAATTTTTCCGTTATCGTCATATTTGATTTCCAACAAATCTTCATATGAGATTTTTTCATTTTTAAGTTGTTGTGATATTGCTTGATTAATTTTTAATGTTGCTATTTCTTTCGCCTTTGATGTTGCCATGCTTAAAAGAGCAGGTCTTAAAATCCAAAAGGAATAGATTAAAGTTCCGAAAAAACAAAAGATTAAAATTATAAAAAAAAGCCACCGCATAGCCTTTTTCTTTGTGTTTTCTCTTGCAGAAATTATTCTTTTAGAGCCTAAGCGCATAAAATCGCTCCCCTTTTAAACACAGTTCACTCCATTATATGCGTTCTTCTATTTTTGGTTAATAAAAACCCTCTTAGAATGTTTTCTAAGAGGGTTTTTATTAAAGCATTTCTGCCAATCTTTTATTTACTTCCACTAAAAATTCTTCTGTATTTACTTTCTTCTTATCGGGAAGTGTTGACAAAAGATATAAATCGCCTGTCATTACTCCATCCTCAATTGTTTTAATTGTTGCATTCTCTAGCTTACCTGCAAAATCACAAAGCTCAGGGGTAGCGTCTAATTCGCCTCGTTTTTTAAGCGCACCTGTCCAGGCAAAAAGTGTAGCTACACTGTTTGTAGAGGTTTCTTCCCCTTTTAAGTGCTTATAATAATGGCGCTGAACTGTACCATGCGCTGCTTCGTACTCATAAACTCCGTCAGGAGAAACTAAAACTGATGTCATCATAGCAAGACTTCCGTAAGCAGTTGCTACCATGTCACTCATAACATCGCCGTCATAATTTTTACATGCCCAGATGTATCCACCAGATGACCTGATAACTCTTGCAACCGCATCGACAATCAAAGTATAGAAATACTCGATGCCTGCTTTTTCAAATTTTTCTTTATATTCCGTCTCATAGATATTAGCAAATATGTCTTTAAATCTATGGTCGTACTTTTTAGATATTGTATCCTTTGTAGCAAACCATATGTCCTGTTTCATATCTAAAGCATAATTCATACAGCTTCTTGCAAAGCTTGCAATCGATTCATCGGTGTTATGCATGCCTTGTATTATGCCTGCAGTATTTTTAAAATCAAAAATTTTCTCTCTTATTTCATTTCCGTCTTTATCTGTGCAAACAAGCTCACATTTTGAACCTTTTTCCACCTGCATCTCGGTATTTTTATAAACATCTCCATAAGCATGACGCGCAATTGTAATTGGCTTTGTCCATGTAGGAATATAAGGGGTGATTCCCTTAACTATTATAGGAGTTCTAAAAACCGTACCATCTAAAATTGCCCTGATTGTGCCGTTTGGTGATTTCCACATTTCCTTTAAGTTGTACTCTGTCATTCTTTGGGCATTAGGTGTAATTGTTGCACATTTTACGGCAACTCCATATTTTTTTGTCGCTTCAGCAGAATCAACTGTAACCTGGTCATTAGTCTCATTTCTGTGCTCTAAACCTAAATCATAGTATTCTGTTTTTAAGTCTATATATGGAGTCAATAGAATATCTTTAATCATTTTCCAGATAATTCTGGTCATTTCGTCCCCGTCCATTTCAACTAGCGGGGTTTTCATTTTAATTTTATCCATTTATTTGTCACTCCTATTTTGAAAGCTGTTCTCTCGTATAATCTAATAGTCCGCCTGCGATAATAATATCTTTTGCTCTTTCGGAAAGTTCACATTTGCACATAATCTTTTCACCTGTTGTTTTATTTGTTACAACTATTTCGCTGCCAGATTTAATTGATTCAATCAGGTTTTCACACGAAAGTTGATCCCCCTGCGAAATTTTATCATAGTCTGACTCATTTACAAATGTAAACGGAAGAATTCCTGCATTTATAAGATTTGAACGGTGAATTCTTGCAAATGACTTTGTAATAACAATTTTCACTCCCAGATATAAGGGTGCTAGTGCCGCATGTTCACGAGATGAACCCTGACCGTAGTTTGAGCCACCTACAACTATGCTTGAACCAAGCTCCAGCGCTCTTTTGGGGAAGGTTTCATCACAAACTGCAAAGCAATGCTCTGAGATTTTCGGGATATTTGAACGCAACGGCAAGATTTTTGCACCTGCGGGCATAATATGGTCAGTTGTTATGTTGTCACCCACCTTAAGTGAACACTGACATTCAATTTTATCTGATAATGGCGCAGTTTTGGGATACGGTTTGATGTTTGGCCCACGCAAAATTTCAACACTGTCCATTTTTTCTTCTTCAATAGGAGGTTCAATCATATTGTCGTTGATTTTAAATGCCTTTGGCATTAAAAATTCCGGCATATTACCCAAAGTTTCGGGATCTGTCAAAACGCCTGCTATAGCAGATACTGCTGCCGTTTCGGGAGATACCAAATAAACCTGTCCATCCTTTGTGCCTGAGCGACCTTCAAAGTTTCTGTTAAATGTACGGAGTGAAACACCGCCAGAATTCGGCGATTGTCCCATACCGATACAAGGACCGCATGCACTTTCCAAAATTCTTGCACCGGCATCTATCATGTCATACAATGCTCCGTTTTCAGCGAGCATGCCTAAAACCTGCTTTGAACCAGGAGCGATTGATAAAGATACATCAGGATGAACTGTCTTTCCTTTTAAGATGTGCGCTACCTTCATCATGTCCTGATATGAGCTGTTTGTACATGAACCGATACATACCTGATCTATCTTCATTGCGCCTAACTCTTTGATTGACTTTATATTATCAGGCGAATGAGGGCATGCTGCCGCCGGCTCAATCTTTGATAAATCAATTGTAAGCTCTTCATCGTAAACTGCATCATCATCTGCTGATAATGCTTTCCAAACATCTTCTCTTCCTTGCGCTTTTAAAAATTCAAGTGTAATTTCATCAGATGGAAATATCGATGTTGTGGCTCCTAACTCTGCTCCCATATTTGTAATGGTTGCGCGTTCAGGAACAGAAAGGCTCTTCACGCCCTCGCCGCAATATTCTATAACCTTGCCTACTCCGCCTTTTACCGAAAGTCTTTTTAATACTTCTAAAATAACATCTTTAGCGGCAGTCCAGGCTTTTAGCTTTCCTGTCAAGTTTACCTTTACTATTTTGGGGTATGTAATATAGTACGCCCCACCGCCCATTGCAACTGCAACATCTAAACCGCCGGCACCAATCGCTATCATACCTATACCGCCGCCTGTGGGTGTATGGCTGTCAGAGCCGATTAGGGTTTTTCCGGGTGCACCAAATCGCTCTAAGTGAACCTGATGACAAATTCCATTTCCTGGACGCGAAAAATATATTCCGTGTTTTTTAGCTACAGAACCTATAAAGCGATGATCATCTGCATTTTCAAAACCTGACTGTAATGTGTTGTGGTCAATATATGCAACGGAACGCTCAGTTTTAACTCTGGGAATTCCAATAGCCTCAAACTCAAGATATGCCATAGTACCTGTTGCGTCCTGTGTCAAGGTCTGATCAATTTTTATTCCGATTTCTGTTCCCTTTACAAATTCACCATCAACTATGTGTTCCTTCAAGATTTTTTCTGTAAGGGTAAGCCCCATTTCTATCTCTCCTTTTGTTTCGCTATTTGTAAGATAAGTACTTTTTGTTTTTCACTATGTAGTCAACTCCTGACAACACAGTCAGGGCCAAATTTACCCACATAAATATATCTACAATGATATTTTTTTCATTTATTATCAGCGCAAGAGTAATTGCTACAAACTGCCATATGGTTTTTATTTTTCCCCAACTGCTCGCGGCGACAACATTTCCTTCCGCAGCAGCTGCAATTCTTATGCCTGATACAGCAAATTCACGCGCCAATACCACGATTGTTATCCACTCGTTTACAAGCCCGTTTTTAGTTAAAAGCACCATAGCTGCGGCAACTAAAAGTTTGTCAGCTAACGGGTCCATGATTTTCCCAAAATTTGATACCTGATTATTTTTTCTTGCCAGATATCCGTCGAGCATATCTGTTAAAAATGCAAGAACGAATATAAGCATTGACAATATATTGTACGGTGTGTACATATACGCAATCATGAAAATCGGCACCATAATTACTCTTAACATTGTTAATTTATTTGGAGTGTTCATATTATTCCTCCTCATCAATCTTTATACCGGTACAGTCATAATTGTCAGCATCTAAAATACGCACACTGACAAATTCTCCCACTTTTACTTCATCATCTGCGGCAAAATAAACGCAACCGTCAACCTCCGGAGTATCTGAGTGACTTCTTCCTACATACATAAAATTGTTTTCGTCATAGCCTTCACAAATCACTTCAACAATCTTACCCAACTTTTGTTGCTGGATTTTTGCAGCGATTTTGCTTTGAATTTTCATAAGCGTTTGCTGCCTTTTTTGCTTTACATCCTCATCTAACTGTTCAGGAAGCTTTGCCGCTGCGGTTCCTTCTTCAACAGAGTAGGCAAAAGCTCCGAGCTTTTCAAACTTTGTTTCCTTTACAAATTCCAAAAGCTCTGAAAACTCCTCTTCGGTTTCTCCCGGAAATCC
>JAZSQN010000104.1:0-2731 GCA_045537995.1 Congzhengia sp.
CACCTTACGGTGTCACTCCATTTATTTTGGCGCGCCTTGAGGGATTCGACCCCCCGACGCCTCGGTTCGTAGCCGAGTCCTCTATCCAGCTGAGGTAAAGGCGCATCAAGTCTTTTAAAATCAGCAAAGCTTATTTTAGCACATTCAGGCGCCTTTGTCAACATATTTTTTACAGTTTCTTTACGATATCCGTACATTTCTTGACCTTTTTTTGAGCATATGTTATACTTATAAAAAACGGTGAATACAATATTATACAAGCTATCTTGCACCAAAGGAGAGTATATATGTTTAAAAAAATTATATATTTGTGTCTTGTTATATCTGTTTTTGTAATGATGAATATGTCTGTCATTTCGGGTACGGCAGTACCAGGCGGTACAAAGTTTTCTGATGTGACATCTAACTATGCATGGGCAACAGATGCAATTAATAAATTAGTAGAAAAAGGAGCTATATCAGGTATTGACAGTACGCATTTTGCCCCTGACGCTTCTGTTACTAAAGAGCAGTTTGCAAAAATGCTTGTTGGAGCTTTAGATATTGAACTTCAAAAAGATGCACAAGCAGATGCACAAGAGGAAGAAGAGGTTTTAAAAACAGAAAAAATTACATACAAAGATGTAGAGGAAAACCGTTGGTCATTCCCTTATATTGAGGTGTCTAAAGATTATTTTTATAATGACAGTCTGGGCTTAAATATGTTTAAACCGGAAGAAAATTATACTCGTGAAAGATGTGCTTATGCTATTGCTATGGCATTAGGATATGGCGGAAAAAGTGCAAATCTTTTAGACACAAAGATTTTAGAAACTAATTTTAAAGATGCAGATGATGTGACAACTGCACTAAAGAGTGCAGTTGCCATGACTGCAGAACGCGGAATTGTAAAGGGCGCAGATAAAATGCTTCGTCCTAAAGGAGAGGTAACAAGGGCAGAAGCCGCAGTTTTGCTTTTCCGTGCAATGGAATATAAAGAAAGAAATTCGCAGAACTTGTTTATAACAAAAACCCCGATTATGGGCGAAAGTACAGTTACACTTGAGCAGGCAAAACGCTGGGCAGAATCTAGAGGTGCCCATCAGCGTTTTATTGACATTGCTGATTATTACTGGAAATACGGGGAAATAACAGGAATTCGCCCCGAAATTTTGTATGGACAAGCAGCCAAAGAAACAGCTTACGGAAAATATACAGGGCAGGTAAAGCCTGAACAGAACAACTGGGCAGGAATAAAAATTAAAAATCCCATTGGTGACAGACCTGAAGACCACGAGACTTTTGCTTCTCCTGAAGACGGTGTCCGTGCTCATTTTAATCATATTTCTGTTTACATCGGAGGAATTGACCCTG
Organism: Congzhengia sp.; assembly: GCA_045537995.1. Lineage (GTDB taxonomy): Bacteria > Bacillota > Clostridia > UBA1381 > UBA9506 > Congzhengia. The sequence goes on from JAZSQN010000104.1 coordinate 1,354, forward strand.
TGGGTGAGCCGCACGACCGCTATTATGTTTTGAAAACTGTGGCATGGCGCGGAACAGTGAAGTATGTTGAGCAGCTAGGCGGCAAATGGGCGCCTGATGTAACATATGGCTACAATATAGTAGTTAAAATGCTTCGTTCGATGGAAAACACCAAATAAAAGATATGAAGTTGAAAAGAAGTATAAAGCAGAGCGTTGATACAAAATTAAATATTGTATTATCTTTAGTTTTAGTAGCATTGTGCGGGATACTGCATATATTTATAAGACCCGCGTACGACGATTTTTATTATGTAACTTTTTTGGACAACGGTTTATCTGGCTTTTTAGATGCTACTGTTTCACATTATCAAAATCAGACGGGCAGGGCTTTTGTACACATTATCCTATGCCCGCTTTTGGCGTTTGATATGTTGCTTTTTAAGATATGGAATGTTTTTATAATTGTTTCGTTATCTGCTTTTGTTTCAAAATTTACATCAAATGACAAAAATACTTTTTTTAAATGGTTTTTACTTTCGATATCTTCATTTTTTCTTATCGGAACGAGTGTTTTGTCAGATGGGGTTTTGTGGGGCGCAGGATGCCTTAATTATCTGTTTCCTGCGTTTTTAATTGTTTTATACAGTTACCTATTTCAAAATTGTTTAAAAAACAAAACAAATTACCTCGTTTTAATTTTGGCATTTTTATCCGGTGCAACCGTTGAAATGAGCGGTATTTTAGCTGTTGTTGCTGTTTTGTATTTCACTGTGATTAATATGCGTAATGCCAAAGGTAAGAAGGCATTTGTTATATTAAACTTTATAGCAACATCTTCAGGTTATCTAACATTATTTTTATCAGGCGGAATTAAAAAAAGGCTTTTGGGAAATGAGTTTTATGATATAGGCTTGTTAGAAAGAATGTCATCAAATTTTTCGCTTTTTTGCAGAAAAATATGTGATGTGCGCGGTCTGGGACTCGTTGTTATCCTATTGTTGTTTATCTGTACTTTTTTATTGTTTAAAAAGAAAAATTATATATTGTCAGCATTCGGAATAACGGCAACTGTACTGTTCTTTTTGGCGACAGCAGGTGTTATTTACCATAACATTATGGTGTGTACTGTTTGTATTTTTGCTTTTTTAGTTTTATTAAGTTTAAGTATCCTAATGTTCAGAACAGGCGAACGCACTTTGTTATTTTTTATGATTTGTGTTACTATTACACTTGGTATATGCATTGTTTCTCCGATTGTGGGGTATAGAATGCTTTTGCCTGCGGGAATCTATATGATAGTAATGCTTGTGCGGATGTGCGCCGTTTTGAACTTAAAACACACAGGCGTTTTAAGTGTTTTTTCAATGATTTCGCTCTTGCTTCTCATTTTTAATTTT
>JAZSQN010000130.1:0-8897 GCA_045537995.1 Congzhengia sp.
TTTCTTTTTCAATCGCTCTCTTTTCTTTTAGTATTCTGCTCACTTTTTTACAAAGTCTTGTTTTCTCTTCATCTAATTCATACCTTGTTTTGTCCGCAAGCTCTGTTTTGAATGTTTTTATTGCTCTTTCTAAATCGCAAAACATTCTGTATTCTTCAGCAAATCTTTTCAATTCCTTTATATTTATTCTGTAATTTTCAAACTTTTCTTTCATTTGCTTTTTCTTCAATAATCCTCACGACCTTTGTAGGAATATTTTAGGTGATCACGCCGAAACTGCTCGCGTGTTTTGTAAAAACTGCATTCTTTATTTTTGCACACGAGCTCATATAAAACCGTGCATTCACCGCACCTGTATCCAAAACAATCTGTCTTTACCTTTTCGTTGTCCATTATTCTCTTCCTTTCGTATATTCTTGACCGGTCACAAATATAGTTTAACATATTAAATTTAATTTGTCAAGTATATTAAATAAATTTGTTTAATTTGTTAAAAAAGTGTTGACAAGCGTTTAAAACTTATATATAATGTATAATATACTAAACAAAGAGGTATGATGTTATGACTATAGGCGAGATAATCAAAAACTATCGGGATTCTTTGGGAATTACGATGGATGACTTTTCGGCAAAAAGCGGTTTGAGTAAAGGATACATCTCAATGCTTGAAAAAAATGAAAACCCACGAACTAAGCTTCCGATAATGCCCACTACCAAGACTTTGTCTTGCGTATCATCTGCTATGGGTATTTCCGTTTCTGAGCTTATGCAAAAGCTAAATGAAACGCCTGAAATATCACAAATAGGTGCTATGCCTGTTGATAAAATGGTGCTTATTCCCGTTGTGGGTGTTGTGCGCGCAGGCTATGGCGGACTAGCATTTGAAAGTGATCTGGGTACAGAGACAGTCGATGCCGGCATTTTACGCGGATATGCAACAGATGACTTTTTCTATCTTAAGGTAAAAGGCGACAGCATGGAGCCAAGACTATATGAGGGAGATTTAGTTTTAGTACGCAGACAAACAAGTATAGACAGCGGTTCATACGCTGTTGTTACCATTGATGATGAAGAGGGTGTTGTAAAAATCGTAGAATACGACAAAGACTCAATAACTTTAATTTCTCAAAATCACAACTACCCACCAAGAAAATTTTCAGGCGCAGATGTCGAGCGTATAAGGGTAATAGGAAGAGTAATAGAAAGTAAAAGTAAATTTATATAAAAATATGCTGTAACAAAGCTAGTCTATTGTTACAGCATATTTTTTGTTATTCATTTTCCAAATCTCTGTGGTTTAAAGCTACAAAATAGTTCTTTTGTGAAAGTTCTGTTTTAAGATATTCTGCAACTGCAACAGAACGGTGCTTACCTCCTGTACAGCCTATACCTATAACCAGAGAATTCTTACCTTCCTCTGTATAAAGAGGCAAAAGATACAATAGCATATCTTTAAGTTTCTTTAAAAAATCTTGACTTGACTTACAAGAAAGTGCATAGTTTGAAACATCTTCATCCATACCGGTTTTATCTCTTAAATGCTCATCATAAAAAGGATTCGGCATAAAGCGCACATCAAATACAAGGTCACAATCTAGAGGTATTCCTCGTTTAAAACCAAATGAAACTACATTTACGGATATTGATTCATATTCTCTTTTCTTAGCTTCAAAATACCCCACCATCTTTTCGCGAAGCTCCCGCGTTAAAAGATTGGTTGTATCAATCACCAAATCTGAACTTTTCTTAATTTCAGAAAACAGATTTCTTTCAAATATTATTCCGTCTGCAATTCTTCCATCTCCACCCTGAGGATGTTTTCTTCTGGTTTCCTTATATCTTTTTATCAGCGTTTCGTCATCTGCATCTAAGAATAGAACTGTACATTCGTTACCGCGTTTTTTTAATTTGTCAATTTCGCTCCAGAGGTGTGTTACAAGCTCTCCACTCCTCGCATCAACAACCAATGCTATTTTATTCAAATGAAAATTTGAACTTTCGCAAAGTGTGATAAAACTCGAAATCAGTGTAGGGGGAATGTTATCCACACAGTAATAGCCAATATCTTCCAATATGTGCACAGCAGATGTTTTGCCTGCTCCTGACATACCTGTTATAATCACTGTTTTCATGTCATTCCTCCTAAAGTATGTTATGATAATCGTGCTTCGATGAGTTTAACTAAGTAGCTTGCTTTTTGCTTTATCGCTTCAAGCTCTGGTCCTTCTATCATTACGCGAACACAGGGCTCTGTGCCGGAAGGACGGATTAATACTCTTCCGTTTCCTGAGAACTCCTGCTCCACCTCACGAATAGCTTCCATTATTACTTCATCTTCTGTGTATGTGTTTTTCTTGGCATTAGATACCTTTGCATTAATAATAACCTGAGGCAATGGTGTAAACACAGATGATAAATCGGATAACTTCTCTCCCGTTTTCTTTAAAATAGAAAGCAACAAAAGTGCAGAACAAAGTCCATCACCTGTTGTATTATAATCTAAAAATATGATATGACCTGACTGTTCACCACCTAGTGTGTATCCATGTTTTAGCATTTCCTCTAAAACATATCTGTCACCAACTTTGGTCTGTGCAATTTTTATGCCACGCTCACGCGCTGCATTAACTAAACCTAAGTTTGTCATAACAGTTGTAACCAATGTATCTTTAGCGAGTTGTCCATGCTCTTTTAAATAGCTTGCGCAAATTAGCATAATCTTGTCGCCGTCTATCAAAGTTCCTTTTTCATCAACTACTAAAAGTCTGTCCGCATCACCATCAAATGTTAAACCTAGGTCAACATCAATATTTTTAACATATTCACAGAACTTGTCTGTGTGAGTTGAACCGCAATTTGCATTTATATTGATTCCGTTAGGATGATTATGCACAACAAAAACCTCAGCACCTAATTCTACTAGGGTTTCAACTGAGCTTAAATAACTTGCACCATTTGCACAGTCTACTGCGATTTTTAATCCTGAAAGACTTTCGCCTTTGAGCATAGACTTTGCAAATTCTTTATAATCGTGAAGTGCTGTATCACATTTTGACATTGTGCCTACGGCATCTCCCGTAGGAATATCAAGCTCCACATCATCTAATATGATATTCTCTATTTCTTCTTCTATTTCATCATTTAGTTTATAACCATTACCGTTAAAAATTTTAATTCCATTAAACTCTGCAGAATTGTGTGAAGCAGAAATTACAACACCTGCATCTGCTTCATATTTGCGTACTAAAAAAGCTACTGCAGGAGTAGGAATTACGCCAAGTGAAATTACGCTGGCACCCATGCTTAAAAGACCTGAAGCAAGTGCTGCCTCTAACATATCACCTGAAATTCGTGTATCTTTACCAATGAGGATTTTGGGTTTGTGCTTTGTCTCTTTTGTTAATACATGTGCTGCGGCTTTGCCGATATTAAAAGCAAGCTCACATGTAAGCTCAGTATTTGCTACGCCTCTGACGCCGTCTGTTCCAAATAGTCTTCCCATAACTCAAGAAGCCCCCTCTGTTTTTATTTGATGAAACTGTAATCATCCTTTATTTCTAACATTATATCACACTTTTTATCAAATGTTAAGTTTTTTTTGAATTTGAGCATACTATATTTATAATTTTTACGAAAGGAACGAAAAATATGAAAATTTCAATTGAAGAAGGACTAACAAATCTAAAAGACCATCTTGAAAAAAACGGATATACTATAGTCCCCGAAAACAGTGCAGCAGATGCATATATCTATGAAAATACTCCCATATCACAAATTCCAGCTAAAAACTTTTCTCCAGTTTCATCGCTTGTAACAGACCCTATATTGTTAGTGAATGCAAAAGGGAAAAGTTTTGACGAAATCGAAACTATTCTTTCTCAGAAAAGTTATAATAAAATATTCTAAAATTTGCCTTTTGGTGTTGAAATTCCCATATATTTAATGTATAATATAATGTTAGTATATGTCTATTTCGGGAGGGAAAAAGATGGCAAAAGAAATTTATCTTGATAACAGTGCAACAACACCCGTCAAAAAGGAAGTTCTAGACGCAATGTTGCCGTATTTTACTACACATTACGGCAATCCGTCTTCTATATACAAAATTGGCCGTACTGCTAAAGCTGCAATAGAAAAAGCACGCGAAAGTGTAGCTTGTGCAATAGGTGCCAAAAGCAATGAGATATTCTTCACAGGTTGCGGAACTGAGGCTGATAACTGGGCAATAAAGGGTATCGCTTTATCAAAATCAAAGGTTGGAAAACACATAATCTCATCTAGAATTGAACATCACGCCGTGCTCCACACTCTTAAGTCATTAGAAAAGCAAGGATATGAGGTTACCTATTTAGATGTTGATGAGTACGGAAAAATAAGCCTTGATGAATTAAAATCCTCTATTCGCACTGATACAATTTTAATTACAATTATGACTGCTAACAACGAGGTTGGCACAATAGAACCTATAAAAGAAATAGGAAAAATTGCAAGGGAAAACGGGATTGTTTTTCATACAGATGCAGTTCAGGCAATAGGCTCTTTAAAGATAGATGTAAACGATATGAATATAGATATGCTCTCCCTTTCTGCTCATAAATTCGGAGGGCCAAAAGGAATAGGTGCACTTTATGTAAGAAACGGTATCCGTCCTGAAGTTTTTATGCACGGCGGTGCTCAGGAGCGTGCAAGGCGCGCAGGTACAGAAAATGTTGCTTATATTGTAGGACTTGGAAAAGCTATAGAGCTTGCAGTTTCTGATATTGATGAAAAGTCAAAGAAAATAGCTGCTCTTCGCGATAAGCTTATAACTGAAATTCCAAAGCGTATTCCATATGTCAAATTAAATGGTCATCCAACTGATCGTTTGCCGGGAAATGTAAACTTCTCTTTCAATTTTATTGAAGGCGAATCACTTCTTTTAATGCTCGATTTAAACGGCATTGCTGCATCATCAGGTTCAGCATGCACAAGCGGATCATTAGACCCCTCACATGTCTTACTTGCATTGGGACTTCCGCATGAAATTGCTCACGGTTCACTTCGTCTTTCAATAGGCGAAGCAAACACTGAAAATGATATAGATACTGTTTTAGATATTTTACCCGATATCGTACAGAGACTTCGTGATATGTCACCTCTTTACGAAAAAGTAAAGAACAGTTAGGAGGATAAATATGTATTCAGAAAAAGTTATGGACCACTTTTCAAATCCCAGAAATGTAGGCGAAATTGAAGACGCCAATGCAGTAGGCGAAGTTGGCAACGCAAAATGCGGCGATATAATGAAAATATATATGAAAATCGAAGACAATATAATAAAAGAGGTTAAATTTAAAACCTTCGGTTGTGGTGCAGCAGTTGCAACAAGCTCTATGGCTACTGAAATGGTAAAGGGAAAAACAATAGATGAGGCTCTAAAACTTACTAACAAAGCAGTAATGGAAGCATTAGACGGACTTCCGCCTGCTAAGGTTCATTGCTCTGTATTAGCAGAAGAAGCAATCAACGCTGCAATCGCAGATTACTATAAGCGACAGGGAATCGAACCAAAGGTTGAGATCAAATGCTCAGGCTGTTGTGCCGATTGCCACAAACATGAATAATATGAAAGTACTAGTAGGAATGAGTGGTGGTGTAGATTCTTCTGTTGTCGCCGCTCTTTTAAAAAAACAAGGATACGATGTATCAGGCGTTACACTGCTTTTAAATGACGGACCCACTTCCTCAATCGAGGACGCCGCTTTAGTCTGCAAAAAAATAGATATTCCGTTTGAAGTCGTTGATTTTCGCGATAAATTTAATTCACTTGTTAAAAAAGCTTTTGTAGAAGAATTTAAAGCAGGCAGAACGCCGAATCCATGTATTGTATGCAATAAGTTAATAAAATTCGGCGCTCTTTTTGACTATGCTGTGGAAAATGGTTTTGATTTTATAGCGACAGGCCACTATGCTAAAGTCAAGAAAAACAGCAACGGAACATACTCACTTTTTAAAGCTGCAAATCTCAAAAAAGATCAAACTTACTTTTTATATTCACTGCCTGAAGAAAGGCTTTCAAAAATATTAATGCCTCTTGGCGAATATTCTAAGAATCAGGTTCGTGAGCTTGCAAAGGAGTTAGAACTTCCCGTCTGGGAAAAAAAAGACAGTCAGGATATATGCTTTATTCCTGATGGTGATAAAAACGCATATCTAAAAAACTTTTTAGATGACTCTCCGGGTGATTTTTTAGATACCAACGGCAATGTTATAGGAAAACATACAGGTATCTTCAACTATACTATAGGGCAAAGAAAAGGTCTGGGTGCATATGGCATGCCTATGTTTGTTTTATCGATAAACCCTGATGACAATACAATAACATTGGGCGTATCAGGCGATGAATTTTCGAAAAGCTTTTATATAAAAGATGTAAATCTTATATCCGGTTTAGAAAATGATTTCAAATGCTCATGCAAGGTAAGGTATTCAGCCAACGATACACCCTGTACAGTTACAAAAGAAAATGATATGTATAAGGTTGTTTTGGAGCACGCTCAAAGGGCAATCACTCCGGGACAAGCGTGTGTGTTTTATGAAAACGAGAAACTGTTAGGCGGTGGCATTATAACGATACACTGATGCTCTTTACCGTTTCTAATTTGTCGAAAAATTCATCAGGATTTGTGATTATTATGTGCTCATAGCTATCAGTCAAACGCCACAGAATCATATATTCATCCAAGTCCAATTCGCTGCACAAAATAAGCAATGCGCATTTGTTATTCAGACTTTTTGAAATGGCACTTCTTATGTCACATTCCAAGCTTTTGCTTTCGTGCGTTAAGTTTAACATCAAGAAGGATTTGTTTGGATAACGGCAATAACGCCTTAATAAAAAATCAGATATACTGTAAAAAATATTAACCAAAGCATAACAAATTAAAAATAAAAATATACAGTCTAAAAAAATATTTCCTGTCATAGATTACCTCCTTATTTTCACTACATTTTATGTCAGGGCATATTTTTTGTGACAAAGGAGGAAATCATGAATAAAACAAAACTTTCTGCAAAAGATATTTCTATAGCGGCCCTGCTTACGGCGCTTGCATTGGCTATCCCGCTATTTATGCCGATAAAGCTGGTTTTAGAACCAATATTCTCAGCTACATTTGCATCGCATGTTCCGGGAATTTTATCAATGTTTGTAGGACCTTTTGCAGTAATTGGTACTGCCGTAGGCAGCGCGCTCGGATTTATTCAATTAGGACCATGGGTTGCGCTTCGTGCTCTTTCTCATATGATTTTTGGACTTTTTGGATATAAGATGATAGAAAAAAAATGGAATGTGTTTTTAGTTTTAGTTTTAACAGGCCTTTTACACGCTACCGCTGAAATGATTGTAGGACTTATTTCTATCCCTTTCATTACGACACCTGCAGGGGGCTTACTTAAATACATAATCATTACAATAGGTTGTGGAACATTTATCCATCATTGTATTGATTTTGTAATTTCTTTAGTTATTTATTATGCATTAAAATCCGCAAGACTGCTATCAACAGAAGTTAATTTTAAAAGTATAAAGGGTTAATGCATTTTGGCCCTTTAAATATTTGGAGGTATTTATGAGGGCTGAAAAACAAAAAGTCGTTTTAATTGGTACCGGTTTTGTTGGTATGAGCTTTGCTTATGCAGCTTTAAACCAAAATGTATGTAATGAACTTGCATTAATCGACATAAATAAACAAAAAGCACAAGGGGAAGCTATGGACTTAAATCATGGGCTTCCCTTTTCCGGTGCAAATATGAAAATATATGCAGCAAACTACGACACTTGTTGTGACGCTGATATCGTAGTAATATGCGCCGGTGTCTCTCAAAAACCAGGAGAAGAAAGGCCTGCGCTTCTAAAAAGAAATACTGAGGTCTTTAAGTCTATTATAGACCCTGTTGTCGCATCGGGTTTTTCAGGTATATTTTTAGTAGCAACAAATCCTGTCGATGTAATGACGCATGTTGTTAAAACACTTTCAGGATTTGATTCATCACGAGTTATCGGTTCCGGCACAACACTTGACACTGCAAGGCTTCGTTTCCTTTTAGGTGAATATTTTTCAATAGACCCTAAAAATGTTCATGCATATGTTATTGCAGAACACGGAGAAAGCGAATTTGTCCCGTGGTCTCAAGCAATGATAGGAACAAAATCTGTAAGTAATGTATTTGATGAATTTGGTGACAGATTCAAAAAAGAGGACATGGACGAAATAAGTTCAAAGGTGCGTAATGCCGCTCAAGAAATTATTGCTGCAAAACAGTCTACCTATTACGGAATAGGTATGTCACTCGTCAGAATAGTAAAAGCTATATTAAAAGACGAAAACAGTATACTTACCGTTTCAACTTATTTAAACGGTCAATACGGGCAAAGTGCTGTTTATGCAGGAGTTCCTGTTATTGTCGGAAGAAGTGGTATAAAAGGACATCTGAATCTAAATCTCACGAATGAAGAGTTGGAAAAATTCGATTTATCATGCAGATTGTTGAGGCAGTATTATAACGAAACAGGCGTATAAAAAAAGAACCGCTAAGAGCGGTTCTTTTTTACACATATTATTATTAGGAAGATTTCCTTCTACGACGAGGTCTTTTTCAATGTTATAAGCTTTGCATCCTCGTCCACGACGATAATACACGTACCAAGATCGGATATTTTTTCCACCGCGCACTTCGCATCCTTTTCACTTATGATCGAGCTGACCGCTCCCGCTCTCCATCGGCGCAGATGCTCTGACCCGTAGGGCGTGCGTAACATCGGGTTCTTGCCAAATATCAACCATTCATTGTGACAGAGCCTATCAAAAAAGACATTGAATTGCTCCGATGCCTGCTTTGCTGTTTATTTATTCACC
>JAZSQN010000061.1:0-22031 GCA_045537995.1 Congzhengia sp.
ATTACCTGCCACAGCCGAGCATAAGGGATATTTGTACTGCAAGGAAAAGGGCTACGAAAGATATTTGCCTACAGGTGAAACGGTTACATATCATATAAAAACCGGTATTTTAGAGCCCGATGCGGCAGAAAAAATGAAACAAATTATTTTAAAATAAAAAGGAGAATCACTATGGCAAACAGAATTTGTATACCCGATTATGAATATAAGGAGAGAATTGCGCGTGCCGCAAAGCTTATCCGTGAAAAGGGACTTGATGTTATGGTTGTATCAAGTACCGAATCAGATTATGCAAATGCAAGATATTTTAGCGGCTTTTGGCCTTTGTTTGAGCGTGCTGGCGTTGCTATTTCGGCAAACGGCGATGCCGCATTGCTGGTAGGTCCCGAATCGGCGGTATTCGGCAGAGATTTCGGTAAGCTTGATAAGGTTTTCGTTCTTAAGGAATTCCGTGAGTCTGCCGACCCCTCATACCCCGAACTTCATGCTGATACATTCTCCGATGTGTTTAAGGCAATCGGCGTTAGCGGAAAGACCATAAAAATCGGTCTTGGCAGCTATGTTGAATGTACAGTTCCGATTTATGAAGGATTAAAAGACAGCTTCCCGAAGGCTGAAATCGTAAAATGTAACGACATCATGGTTGAACTTAGAAAAATCAAGAGCGTAAACGAACTTGCTTGTATTCAGGAAGGTTTCCGTATCGTTGATATCGCAACTGACGAAGTTATTAAAAACTTAAAGCCTGGTGTAACAGAGCTTCAGATGGTTGGTATTGCGCAGAAGGTTATATATGAAGAAGGTGCAGAATACGAAGGTCTTCCTATGTATGTATTCAGCGAAAAATCAACAAGCCACGCAATCAGCCGTAGTGGTTACAGAACAATCAATAAGGGCGATATCGTTCAGCTTAACTTATCTGCTAAGATTGACGGTTATTCACCTGCAATCGGTCTTCCTGTTGTTATGGGTAAACTTGAAGGCGAAAGAAGAAGAGTTGTTGAATTCTGTAAGAATGCTCACGACTGGACAATTGACCAGTTAAAAGCAGGCGTTATGGCATCAAGCATTGCTAAGGATTTCTATAAGATGTATGTGGACAACGGTTACGAAAAGAACTTTGTTTACGGACCTTGTCATGGTACAGGTATGATTGAGGTTGAAGCTCCTTGGATGGAAACTTCATCAGATTATCCTCTTGAAGAAAATATGACATTCCAGGTTGATACATTCATTATGGGCGACGGCTTTGGTTGCAGATGGGAAATCGGCGCTGCTATCACAAAGGACGGCTGCAAAAAGATGACAGATTACCTCAAGAAAGGAATTATAGAACTCGATGTGTAATAGTATTGGTAAAAAGGTTTGGATTATTCCCGATTGCGAGCTTCCTCCTGCAGGAGAAGGCGTTGCAAAAGGTCATGAATCTGTAATCATAGTAAATGACTCTGATGTAGATGCAGAAATTTCTGTAAAGCTTTTCTTCACAGATAAAGATGCATACGAAGATATCAAATGGACAGTTAAAGCAGGAAGAGTACGCTGTTTCCGCACAAACAATATCGATGATATGTGTGGCTTTGCCGTTCCGCTTGAAACACAGTATGCAATGAAACTAACTTCTAACTGCGAGATAGTTGTACAGTATGGAAGATTAGACAACACACAGCCGAATCTTGCGTTTTATACAACGCTCGCTTATACTGAGTGAGGTGTAAATAATGGAATATAATATGAGCTTTCCAAGAGAGCTTGACCGCGTAAAAGAAAACAGAATCCCCACAGTTATCTGCGGTGGTACTGTTGAGTATCACGGTCCTCATTGCTCTTATGGTTGCGACACACTAGTGGCAGAAGGCCTTATTAAAAAGCTCGCCGAAAAGAAGGAAATTATGATAGCTCCAACTATTTATTACAGTCCTTCAAGCTATGCTGTTGCTGATGAAACAAGCGGCACAGTTCACATTGAAGAGGATATATTTGAGGCGTATCTTTTCCAGATTTTCATGAACATGCTCGATGCAGGTCTTCGCAATATATATGTTGTTATCCACCATCAGTTTGAACAGGAAAACTTAATGCCTATGACCCTTTCCTATATGAAAGCGGCAAAACGCGCTACTATGCGTTACCTTGAGAAAACTCAGGGCAAAGGCTGGTGGGGTAGCGAAAGCTATGCTGATTATTACGAAAATCTTGGTGGCGGAGACGATCCATTCTCATGGATAAAGGTAATCCCCACAATGAGTACAGAAGTGCAGAATGCTACAGGTTATGACCACGCAGGAAAATATGAGTGTTCAATTCTTATGTCACTCTACCCTGACGCAGTTAAACTCGAAAGACTTAATGATATAAATCATTGGTTTACAAAGAGCGCTGCTGAAGCTTCAAAAGAAATCGGCGATGAAATGGTTAGAAAATCGCTTGAGTACTTAGAAAAGAAGATTGTATAATATTCATGCAGGCACATATAACAGTTAATCAAACAGGGGCGCCTGACATCAGGCGTCCCTGTAATATTTAAAACGAGAGAGGTTAGTGTTATGAGACTTAGTTTAGATAAAACCTTTTTTAGCGATACAAAAAAAGAGCTTATAAGCTACGGCTCTTTTAAAATAACAGCCTTTCGCTATAGCTCAGGTGTTGAAGCACTAGAAATTGAAAACGAAAAATGCTCATTTATTTTTACTCCTTTTAAGGGCCAGCAGATATGGCATCTTAAAGTAAATGGCAAAGAAATTTCTATGCAGACAACAGTAAAAGAACCCACAAATTCTCCGATTTATCTTAAAAATTACGGTGGGTTTTTATACCATTGCGGCGTTATATCTTTTGGTGCACCAGACGCCGAGCATCCTCATCACGGCGAAATTCCAAATGAAATTTATAATACAGCATACATTTGCTGTGACGAAGATAAAGGCGGAAAGTACATTCTTTTAGGCGGAGAACTATACCACGATACAGCGTTTATAAGAAAATATAGATTTGCACCCGAAATAAAGCTTTACGAAAATTCAAGCGTGTTTAAAATCAATGTATGTTTAGAAAACCAAAGGGCGTATCCAATGGAATATATGTACCTTTGCCACATTAATTTCAGACCTTTTGACGGTGCAAAGCTTATATACAGCGCAAAGCGTGATTCTGAGCACATCAAGGTTTATAAGGCTTCAGGCTCTAAAGAGCTTATGGATTACATGGACAGAGTGGAAAAAGATCCGCAAATCATGGATGCTGTCGGCGATAAAGGTCAGTGCTATGACCCCGAAATTTGTTTTGGTATAAAGTACGACAGCGATGAAACAGGCAGAGCATATACTCTTCAATATACCGATGAAGGCTCATGCTATGTTTCACATCCTGCGAATATTTTAACTAACGGAGTGCGTTGGATATCAAGAACACAAAACGAGGACTCAATGGGCATGGTGTTGCCTGCAACTGCAGAACATATAGGATATCAGAATGCAAAAAATAACGGTCAGCTTAAAGTATTAGGCCCAAATGAAAAGCTTGAGTTTTATATGGAGGCAGGATACTTAGAGCCTAAAGACGCAGATATCGTAAAAGAAAAAATCGAAAAAATAAATACCACACATTAAAGTTAATTTAATATATGGTATTAAAACGCATTATTACAGGTCAAACTTTGAACGGATACTGTTTTTGTATTGGTTAGGGGATTGGCCTGTTATTTTTTTAAAAAGTCTGCTAAAATAATGAATTGAATTAAATCCCAGTTTTTCGGAAATCTCAGTAACAGAAAGTTTATTTTCACGAAGAAGAGCTTTTGCCTCTGTAATTTTCAGTGAGTTTATGTAATTTAAAATCGTTGTTTTGTACTCGCTTTTAAAATCCTGACAAAGTGTCGTTTTATTTGTGCCAAAAAGAAAGCAAATGTTGTCAAGCAATATTTTTTCCGAATAGTTTTCCGTTATATATTGATGAATAGCTTCAATACGGCTTTTTTCATGATGGGTACTTTTAAAAACAGGTTGAAATTGCATATTGCACCGTATAAGCGATATCAAAAACGCCTCCAATTTAAGCTTAAGCATTTGGTCTGCACCAAACGGATAGCTTTCACGCTTGCTCATTTCTGTAATGTTTGGCATATCATACGGCGGAGCGTATACGCTCATCCCTTCTTTCATTACATCAGCAAGCATCTTCTTTTGTTCCGAAGAAAGCGTAACAGGCATCTTAGACAGTGTTTTTAGCTGCTCGCATAAGCACTCAAAGCCTATAATTATAACATTCGGAGCATCGTCTTCATTACATTTTAGCGAATGTATCTCATTCGGCTGATGTATAATGAGCTGATCATTACAAAGAACTCCGCTATAATTTTCAGATTTAACAGTTATTGTTCCTCTATCCACATAAAGCAACTCACAGAAATTATGAAAATCATCCGATGTATAATATTGATTTGTAAATTCAAAATAGTGGATATTTGCAATTTTTGAAACAACGACAGGCGTGTCAAATGACTTGAGTTTATACTCCATACCATATCACCTTTTTTATTGCATAATTTGGACACAAATAAACTTGATTTAAAAAAATTACAGTTATTTTCACAACTGCATTTGCTTGGTGCACCTGACAGGACTTGAACCTGCACTTCCGTGAAGAAATATGGACCTGAACCATACGCGTCTGCCAATTCCGCCACAGGTGCAAATATTAAATTTACTAAGACATAATACCACAAATTGATTAAATTGTCAATAATAACAGCGTTTAAAAGGATTCTATTAAATCTTTCTGCTTTAATTCTTTTTCACGCAGATATGCATAAAACTCCAGAATTGCACACCTTGTGCTTAACGAAGCATTGTTCAAGTCTAAAACCTTTATTGCATTTGCTTTTCTGTTCAGATTTTGCAATTCTTCAAGCTCTTTTTCGTTCTTTACAGATAGTTTTACACTGCTTCTTCCCATTAAATAATCTATGCTTACATCAAAAAAATCAGCTATGAAATTTATAGTTTCTGCATCTGGTTGGCGTTTCCCTGATTCATAGTTTGATATACAACTTCTGGATGCATTAACTTTTCTTGCCATCTCACTTTGAGTTATATTATTTAACTTTCTCATAATCTTTAAGTTTTTCCCAAAATCGTTTGCCATAGCAATTCTCTTTTCCTTATGTTTTATAAAAATTATATCAGTTTAATTTTTTTAAATCAATAAGTTTGTTACGATTTGCCTAAATGTGACAATTGTTTCACTTTTTTTATTTTTAAGACATTTATTCCATGCGTTTCTTGACAGAAAATATCCAAAATGTTAAAATATAATTGGTATATTGTACTGATTTATTGCATATGCATTTTGCTACTCTGTGCATGGTATAAATATATGTGTGTGACTATGACACAAGAAATTGCAGACTATATCATAAAATAAAAGGAATATTTACCACAAAATTTTAAAGACTATATAATAAGAATAATTATCACACATAAGTAAATATAATACATTAAATATTAATAGCCTAATATTTCAAATAGCGGAGGGCCTATGAATAAAAACATAATTCTCGTCGGCTTTATGGGGACAGGAAAAACTACTGTCGGACGAAGAGTTTCCGGAAAACTTAATATGGACTTTTACGATACTGATGAATATATCAAAAAATGCGAAAATATGTCGGTCGCTGATGTTTTAACAAAAAAAGGCTCAAAATATTTCGAAGGTGCTCAGCGCTTTGCAGTAATGAACATATGCGAAAACAGCAACGCGCTTATCGCAACAGGGGGCTCAACCCTGTGTGATGAAAAATGCCGTGATATACTTTTTAAAAACGGTATTACTGTGTGGCTCAGAGCGAAACCTGAAACAATATATGAAAATCTTAAGAATTCTCATAACAAACGGGCTGAGCTTTCAGGAAAATCTTTGGAGGAAATCATCGAAATAATCAAATCATATGAAGCAGAATATATAAAGAGCGATATTGTGATTGATGTAGATGAAAATACAAACCGCGACATCGATGCGGTTGTAGATAAAGTTGTAAAAGAAATAACAGATTATACAAAGGAGAAATAATGATGAATGATTGTATTTTTTGTAAGATTATAAACGGCGATATACCATCAAATAAGGTATATGAAGACGATTATGTATACGCTTTTCGCGATATTAATCCAGCGGCACCTGTTCATATTCTTATTATACCTAAGGAGCATATTTGTTGTGCAAACAAGCTCGAAAGCAATCATAAAGAGTTGATTGGACACATATTTTTGACCGCAAAGAAAATAGCAGAACAAGAAGGAATTGCAGAAGACGGATACCGCATTATAAATAATTGCGGCGAAAATGCCGGACAAACGGTCTTCCATCTTCATTTTCACCTTTTAGCAGGTGAAAAATTCAGCGATTTAGTGTAGGTGTTAGATATGTTTAAAATAGGATGCCACCTATCTGCTTCAAAAGGCTTTTTAGCTATGGGAAAAACAGCAGTATCAATAGGTGCTAACACATTTCAGTTTTTCACAAGAAACCCAAGAGGCGGAACTGCAAAACCTCTGGATAAAACCGATATAGATTCGTATCTTGAATTTGCCAAAGATAATAACATTGATATTATATTGGCACACGCTCCCTACACATTAAATCTTTGCTCCGCCGACGAAGGCATAAGAGTTTTTGCAAAGAGAACTTTTGCCGACGATATAAAAAGAATGGAAGCTATTCCGGGTAATTTGTACAATTTCCATCCCGGAAGCCATGTGGGACAGGGTCAGGATGTAGGAATTTCTATGATCGCTGATGCTTTAAATGAAATTTTATATCCCGAAATGACCACATGTGTACTGTTAGAAACAATGGCAGGAAAAGGTTCTGAAGTAGGAAGATCTTTTGAAGAAATAAACGCTATAATAGAAAAAGTCGAACTTTCTGATAAATTAGGTGTGTGCTTAGATACCTGTCATGTATACGATGCAGGATACGATATTGTAAATGATTTAGATAATGTGCTAGAATCATTTGACAATGTAATCGGCATATCAAGGCTTAAGGCAATCCACATAAATGACAGTAAAAACCCGTTTGCAAGCCATAAAGACAGACACGAGACAATCGGTAATGGTGCGATAGGAACTGATGCTTTTTGTAGCATTATAAATCACCCTGTACTGCGGAATTTACCTTTTTATCTGGAAACACCAAATGAATTGGATGGCTACCAAAAAGAGATTGAACTTCTAAAAAGTTTACGAAAATAGGTTTAAATATGGAAAAAACATCACTTTTAAAAAAATTAATTCAATATAAAAATAAAATGATACCATTTCATATGCCCGGTCATAAGAGAGTTTTTAATAAAAACTCTCTTATTCCATACTGCATTGATATTACAGAAGTTCATGGTTTTGACAATCTGCATGATATGAACGGCATACTAAAAGACACCGCAACCCTTGCAAAAAACCTATATAACAGCATTTATTCGTTTCCTTTAGTAAATGGGTCAACATGTGGAATACTTGCAGGCATATACGCATTAACGCGAGAGAACAAAAGCGTACTTATAGCGCGAAATTGCCACAAGTCTGTATATAACGCAGCAGAAATTTTAGATTTAGACGCTCACTACATAATGCCTCCTACAAACAAATATGGTGTTTTTGACGCAGTCTCACCAAGTGATGTGGAAAAAAGCATAAAAGAAAATAATATAGGCTTAGTTGTTATTACATCACCTACATATGAAGGGATTGTGTGTGATGTTTCCTCAATTTATGAAATATGTAAAAAACACGGCGCATTTCTTCTTGTCGATTGCGCTCACGGTGCTCACATAGATTTTTTAGTTCCTTCCAAAAGTCCTGTTTCATGCTCGGACATATGTGTGATGAGTCTTCATAAAACTCTTCCCTCGCTCACGCAAACGGCACTTTTAAATGTATGTTCCTATGAAGTCGATAAGGAATTAGTCAGGCACGCCCTGTCAATTTTTGAAACATCAAGTCCAAGTTATGTGTTGCTTTCTTCAATTGATGAATGCTTGAGATATTTAAATTATAGCAAAAATGACTTTAATACCTTTATTAAAAATATTAAAAAATTCTACAGCGAAACTGCTTCTCTCAAAAATATAAAGGTTTTCCACTTTGATGATTTATCTAAAATAGTGATTGCATCAGATGACGGAATTTCCCTTTGCGAAATGTTAAGACAGGAAAAAATTGAAGTTGAAATGGCAACATCAGAATATGTCCTTGCAATTGCAACTGTTTCAGATACAAAAAAATCTTTAACAGCTTTAAAAAACGCTCTTTTTAAGATTGATAAAAAAATACCTTGTTTAAGTGCTAAAGCTACGGAGTTTCCAAAAATTCCAGAAAAAATATGTAGTGTGAGTAAAGCCTTAAAAGAAAATGGAGAATTTTTAGATTTAAATCAATGCGAAGGGAAGTTATCTTTAGAATATGTCTGGGCGTACCCGCCGGGTGCACCTTTAATAGTTCCGGGAGAAATAATTTCTCGTAACATGATAGAATATTTAAATTCAAAGAAAGATTTAAAAAGCACAAAAGGAAAATTTCCAAAAATTTATGTAAAATAAAAGACCGCTTTTGGCGGTCTTTTATTTTATTCTTCAATATCGTATGACATAACAAGAGCCGCTATGATATATGCGATAAGACCTGCTCCCCACACCAATGTTATAAGCACTACTGCCAAACGGACAATCGTTGAGTCTATTTCAAAATACTTTGCAAGACCTCCGCAAACTCCACAAATTTTTTTATCATTTTTAGATTTATAAAGTTTCTTCATAATTATATCCCTTCCAACTTTTTTTCTCTTATTATTTTATGACATTTTAGAACAAAAGTCAACACATTGACACAACCTGTTTTCTATAGTATAATCAAACATACATTCTTTATTTAAGGAGAACGATATGAAAAAGTTTTTAGTATTTTTACTTGCAGGAATCATTTCTTTATCAGTTATCGGCTGTAAAAACACCGAAAATCACGATTTAAAAGATCCTAAAGGCACGAAAATTATCATCGATGGCAAAGAGGAGCACCTTATTTCATACGATATAAAAGGTGATGACTACTTTAACATTTGCGATGTGGCAATCGCCCTTAAAGAAACAAAAGCAAAGTTCGATATCTCTTGGGACAAGGACGAAAACTCTATTCATATTTCAACGAACAAGACTTTTTCAGGGGATCAAGAAATTTCATCTGAAATTCTGGAAAACCCTTCTGCAATAAGCATGACATCCACAGTATATAAAGACGATGTACAAATATTTTTAGGTACTTACGATATTGCAGGTGAAATTTTTTCCAAGTTAACAGATATCGCAAGACTTCTTGATTTTGGCATAAGTACGTCCAATGGTGATACACTTTTTGAAATTGACACAACACAATCTTTTAACTTCAAAGAAAATCCAAAAGACGAATTTGTTTTTAACCCTGAACCATTGTCTCTCTTTGGAAAAACAAAAGGCGAAGTTGACGCAATGTTCGGTAAAGGAGATTTTTGGAGAGAATGGGCACTCGTTGTGCATGATAACGGATACCAGATTTCATATAACACATATAATTTAAACGGCGATTTGGACGACAGCGATTATGTATATGCTATGTATGTACCACTTAAATATCTTTTTTACAACTGCCCTGACAATCCGACAAAATTACAGCTTGAATCGGCATTTTCTTTTACTAAAGAAAGCTACATAGAAGAAGACGGAACAACAGCTTTAGTTGCTGATTATTTCGGAACAAATATTTATTTTTATACGGAATGGGGACTTACAAAAGATGACTGCGCCTTTATAAAGCTCAGCGACGGGTCGTCCTCAAACAAGGAAACTTTAAATCTTTCCAAAGAAATGACCGAATCACCCAAAACCGCTGAAGAAAATCTATCCAGCCCAAAATTTGAGGGATATTACGAAACTGACGAATGGGTTGACGGAAGCTATGTAAAGATCTCAAAAAACGGTTCCTCCTACAAAGTAGAGCTTCTTTTAGTTCGAGGAGCAAGCTTTGAAAATGCAACAGGAACTCAGGTTGATGAAAAAACAATGAAAATTTCAGGAGGGGATGTACACGAAGGTGTCACATTTACATGGTCAGATGATTATAAAAATCTCACTGTAACATC
This sequence comes from Congzhengia sp., assembly GCA_045537995.1. Classification (GTDB taxonomy): domain Bacteria; phylum Bacillota; class Clostridia; order UBA1381; family UBA9506; genus Congzhengia. Next base: position 10,165 of record JAZSQN010000061.1, read on the forward strand.
CCCCGATGAAAGCTGGGCATATATGGTCTCATCTTCACCTATAACTTTCTACAAAAAATAAAAAGGCTGTAGCATTAGCTACAGCCCTTTTCATTTATCTTATTTGAAGTATCTTTTGAGTAAGCCTTCTAAGCCTCTACCGTGTCGAGCCTCGTCACGAGCCATTTCATGAACTGTATCATGGATAGCATCGAGACCGTTTTTCTTAGCGCAAGAAGCTAAGTCAAATTTTCCTTGTGTTGCACCATATTCGCAATCAACACGCCATTTTAAGTTATCTTTTGTTGTAGCCTTCATATTAGGTTCTAAGTCTTCTCCTAAGAGTTCGGCAAATTTTGCAGCGTGTTCTGCTTCTTCATATGCTGCTTTTTCCCAATAAAGACCAATTTCAGGATAACCTTCTCTGTGTGCAATACGAGCCATGCAAAGGTACATTCCTACTTCTGCACATTCGCCATTGAAGTTTGCCATCAACTGCTCGAAGATATACTTTTTATCTTCTTCTGAAATATCGGGATTATTCTTAACGGTTTTAGCATAAACACCGTACTCGTGTTCTGCAGCTAATGCTGCGCCTTCCTTCATTACTGTAAACTTTTCACCAGGAACCTTACATACGGGGCAAGCTGCAGGTGGCTCTGCGCCTTCGTGAACATAACCGCAAACGGGACATACAAATTTTTTCATAACAAATTCCTCCATTAAATTATATATATTTTTTTAATAAAAATTACTTGCATTTTTTACAAACCCCATAGAAGAAGAGCTTGTATGTATCTGCTGTAAAACCATCTGGAGAGTTTTGGTCTATCATGGTTTTCGGCAGCTTAAAAAACATATCATAAACTCTGCCACAATCTTTACAAACAAAGTGCTGATGGTCCTGTGTGTCTGCATCGAAATGTGCTGTTTTCCCATCAGTATCAAGTTGTATTAATTCGCCCATTTCTACGAGTTTCCTGCAGTTTCTGTAGACTGTAGCTAAACTAAGAGTTGGTATTTCCTCTTTTAAATCTGCGTATATCTTCTCAGCAGTGGGGTGCTCTTTAGTATTTTTAAGATAATTTAATATACTTTCTCTCTGTCTTGAAAAATTCATATAGGCACCTCCTGTTTCTAAAAATAATAATGATTATCATTTTCAATTACATTATATCTAAAAGTATATCTGTTGTCAAGTATTTTTTTTATAAAAAATTTTTAAAAGAAAAAAGACAGGCTAAAGCCTGTCTTTTTTAGGACATTAAAGAGCGTAAAAGTAGTCGCTCTAAGGGGTTACGAAAGTTTTTAAACACTCGGGCAAGGCATCATCTGTGCTTTTCAAATTGCAGGAAAAATTGTGTCCATTTTCTAGGAAGAACATTACCATCATATCAGAGTTGCGTGTTTTGGAGCCATTTTTGCAATATTCATAAACCTCTCCAATTTCCTGAGCATCTTCAATTACTAAAGGAAACTCCCAGTGTTCAATCTGAACCATTTTTGTTGACTTTACAACTTCTCCGTGTATTCCATAATACTCAATACCAATTTTGGTTATATCTGATACTTTGGGAAGACGCGCTAAAGCATTATACTTTTCTATGACTGCCAATGTGTTTTTGTATGAGGGACGAACATAGTAGGTTTCTGATTTTTCCAGAATATCTTCATCTATAACAGGTGTATTGTCCTCGTATGTTGCTGCTGCCCTGTAGGATATCTCTATCCTTGTATACTCTCCTAACCGAGATGCATATTCGTCATAAGGAGCATTCTGAGTATCTCTTTTAAGAGCTTCTAAAAATTCATTCACAGTAGCTGCATCGTTAAACATCACTGTTGCACCGTTTGCAATTCTTTCGTCATACACAGACACACTTGTGTAGATTCTGTCGTTGCTACGCAATATTGGGAAATATGTTTTTCTTATAGCATCAGTTGTAACTACAGGTTCTAATATGGTTTTGTACTCTGTATAATCAACGAGATATTGACGGGAAAGCGTCTTTCCATTCTTTAACTTATATCTAAGAGTTAATCTCCAAGGATCTTCAAGAGTCTCCGACACTTGCTCCTCACCGGTTAAGTACTGATGAAGAGCGCATACATTCTTTATATCCTCTTTGTCGGTTATATTGGGTGAATATTCTTCATTTAATTTATATCTGTTGCCGTAATCATCATAATACCATCCGTTGTCTATGGGGTTTATACCGTTTTGATCGAAAGTCACATATTCAATATTATCAAGATCTGGAACTCTTTTTTCATACCCTGTCAAGTCATAGTGGAATATTGTAAATACACAAACTATTGCCAATGAGTATATGATTACGGGCTTTAAAAGCTTAAGATCACGGAAACTCTTCTTAACGAGCATTGTGGCGATGATTAACCCCACAAGACCAAAGGGGAGCATTATCAAAGTGTTTTGAACGCTCCACAGAGCATCCACATATGCAAAGCCAACCGCACCTGAGCAAATTGCCACGCCGAAAACAAATATGGGGCGAAGTACGGGAAATGCCACAACCTCTGAGTGGTTTTCCATATTTCTTACACGGTACAGAAGAAACGCTATAACCAAAAGCGCTACAGGCAGTAGAGTGAAAAGAGCCACGCCACCTATGGTAAGTGTTTTTTCCGGTGCCAGATATAGATTTTTACACCAGTAATCTGATGATAGTTCGTTTCCGTAAAGCTGAGTATGAAGAAAAAACTTCAAAAATGCTTCAGCAGCCAGAGGGAGAAAACCGAAAATATATGTAAATACAAAGTTTGCAACAACATTACCCGTTATCATAGCCACTGCAGTTGTAAGCGCAAATGCAATGAAACTATAAAGGGCAGCAATTAACAGGCATTTAAGAAGATGCGCCACATAAAATGTCTGTGCAAAGCCTAAATCTAGTCTCATAACCAAAAATATAGCGCCGTTTACAATCAAAGGAATTAAAAACATTAAAATTCCAGATACCACATGTGAAACAAATGTTGCTTTGCGGGAAACAGGCATACTGTGCGCAAATGTCGAGGATTTTCCTGACTGCAGATACGAAAACAGGAATACTGCCAGCACCACAGGTATGATTAATGCCAATACAAAAGAAGGCATCATATACCCATATAATGTTGTATAGATGAGCTCTGCATCTTTTGTAAATCTCATGCCAACATTGTCGTATTCGTAATACCTTTGCATAAAGGTAAATACACTCATTAAAAACAGTGCTATAGTGTGCACCGTAGGTATCCACCAAAGCCTTTTAAAATCGGATTTTACTAAGGTTTTATTAAAGAATGATGTTTTCAAACTCATATCCTAAACCTCCTAATTCATAAATAAATACTTCCTCTAATGTAAGAGGTAAGATATCACAGATAAGTGGCGAATAATTTTTCACTGTTTCTGTAATTTCTTCAGTATCGCCCTTTACAATAAGAATTGTTACACTTCCATAGCTTTCCTTATGAACCGGATTTAGTTTGTCAATAAGCTCCTGTTTAATCTCACCGGAAAAAGCAAGCTGTAACTTGTGAGTGTTTCCTTTTATATCGTCTAATGCCTTTTCCAAGACAACCCGTCCGTTGTGCATTATTCCTACATGGTCGCACACATCCTCTAACTCTCTTAAATTATGACTTGAAACTAAAACGGTTGTCCCTCTCTCCGCTACATCAGAAAGTATCAATCTCCATACATTTCTTCTCATTACGGGGTCAAGTCCGTCAACAGGTTCATCCAAAAGCATAATGTCAGGTCGCGCCGAAATCGAAAGCCAGAATGCCACCTGCTTTTGCATTCCTTTAGAAAGTCTTCGTACTTTTCGATTTACATCAATTTTAAATATTTCTTTCAAACTGTTAAATCGTTCCCAGCTCCAGTTTTTATAAAGACCTGCATAATGCTTTGCAGTATCCTTTATTGTATATGTAGGATAAAAGAATAAATCATCGCTTATAAATGTGACTCTTTCTTTTATTGCAATATTTTCAAAAACATCTTCGTTGTCAATTTTTGCTTCGCCACTATCGTTTGTATAAATGCCTGCAAGTATCTTAAGAATAGTTGTTTTGCCTGCACCATTTGGCCCGACAAGACCATAAACAGAGCCCTTTTTAACAGTAATAGTCAAATCTTCCAAAGCCCTGAAATTACCAAAATCTTTCACAAGTTTTTTAACTTTTATCACTTTATTCATCCCTTTCTTTATAGTCTTTAATCAAAATTTCATTCAGTTCATCATAGGTTAGTCCTAAAAATTTCATTTTAGAAACTAAAGTACGAAACTCTGATAAAATTTCATCTGTATCACTCTTTTTTACAACCTCGCGTTTTGGTGCAACAAAGCTCCCCTTTGATCGAAGTGAATATATATACCCTTCTGCTTCTAAATCTCTATACGCCTTTTGAATTGTATTGGGGTTAATAGTCAAAATACTCGCAAGCTCACGAACTGATGGAACCTTGTCATCTTCTTTAAGTACTCCCGCTATTATCAGCTCTTTTATTTTCTCTTTTATCTGCTCATAAATCGGTCTGTGGTCTTTAAAATCTAATTGAAACATATTCTATATCCCCTCATTTTGATGTATTAACTGTACTACATCAAATAATACACTATGAAATTTTGTTTGTCAAGTATTTTTTTATAAAAATATTGAAAAAAAAATAAACATATGATACAATGAGATTAAAGTATGAATTTTTAATGTGTTTATCAAGGAGTCACCACATAAATGAGTTTTTTGTTTCAAAGAAAAAATAAAAAAAGAGATTTACATAAATCCTCTAATATGGATTTAATAACAAAAAATCCAGACCCTTCACTTTCAGAAGCTTTCAAAGCAGTGCGAACAAATATTATGTACACTCTTTCAAATGTTGATGGCGGGAAAACCGTTCTTGTGACATCGGCATTTTCTGCTGAAGGGAAAACGACAACCTCCATAAATCTGGCAGCTACACTCGCTCTTACAGAAGCACGCGTGTTACTTATTGATGCCGATTTAAGAAGACCGAGAATACATACATATCTGGGTGTTAAAAACACTGAGGGACTTGCAAACCATCTTGGCGGTTTTTCGGAAATATCCTCAATTGTGAAAAGGTATAAAGAGTTTGATTTTGACTACATAACCGCAGGAGATATCCCTCCTAACCCCGCAGAGCTTCTTTCATCAAAAAAATGTTTTGAATTTGTAGAAGAAATTAAAAAGCATTATGATTATATCATTTTTGACACATCTCCGGTTAATGCTGTTGCAGATGCTTTGTCTCTTTCTTCATTTGTAAAGCATGTTATATTTGTATGCCGTTGCGGAATTTCATTGAGAAGTGAGACCAAAAGAGCAATCTCTGCTTTAGAATTTGCAAAGTCAAAAATACTGGGCTTTATCACAATAAATGCACAAAACAAAAAAATAAAGAATTTTGACACATATTCCGGTTACTATTACTACAAGTAAAGTCAGGAGGCGTGTGTATGTATATAGACTTTCACACACATATTATTCCAGGCATTGATGATGGCGCTCATGATGTTAACGAGTCCATCAAAATGCTCTTAGCAGCAAAGGAAAGTGGCGCGCAAACAGTGGTTTTGACTCCTCATGTTAATTCTTCTGCAAATTACGAGGAGTTTGTCCGTGTGCGTAAAGAAGCGTTTGATTCTCTAAAGGATGCAATGAACGCTTGCGATGCGCCTCTGCCTGAAACTCTGCTTGGCGCGGAAGTCCTTTTAGATGACGATTTATCTGAAAAAGAAGATATCTCTCCTCTTTTAATAGAAGGAACTGACTTGCTCCTTTTAGAACTCCCTTATACCTCATGGAATTCGTGGTTTAATCGAGAAATTTATAATATTATTGCCAAGCATGAGGTAACTCCTGTAATGGCACATATTGAGCGCTATTTAAACACCCCCAAAGATGTAGATAGACTCAATACTTTAGTTTCTTTTGGCGTTAAATTTCAAATTAATGCATCATCATTTCTATCTTTTTCCGGCAGGCGTATTATACGCGAGCTTGCAGCAGAAGGTCTTATCTGGGCTATAGGCTCTGATTGCCATAATACAACCAGACGCACTGCAGATATTAAAAGAGCGCTTTTGGCCTTTGATAAAAAATTCGGTCCGGACTTCATAAACCATATTCACAACAAAACTTTACGACTTTTAGAAGAAAATAAATTGAGTTAATTTGCCCAAAGCAACAAACGAAAGGACAGATTTTATGAGACTCAGCCAGGTTCAAGACTTATTGGATGCTACAGTGGTTTCAGACATCGCATGGCAGGATATAGAGGTGACTTCTGCATTCGGCTGCGATTTAATGAGCGATGTTTTAGCGTTCGTAAAAGACCAATCACTACTTTTAACAGGACTTATCAATCCTCAAGTTATAAGAACTGCAGAAATGCTTGATATTAAAGTTATAATTTTCGTGAGAGGAAAAACTCCTACAGAAGAGATGATCGAGCTTTCCAAAAAGCTTAATATCGTATTAATGTGCACAAAATTACCCCTGTATATTTCCAGTGGAAAGCTTTATTCTGCCGGACTTGCGGGCAATGGTGCATAAAAGGAGGAGCTCATATGATTCACAAGCTTCACTATGACATAGACGGCAAGGACTTTTCTATGGCAGGGCTTGCCTCCAGCAACTTTAAAAAAGTTTTAAAACAATTGGGTATATCACCTGAAATTATACGCTGTGCTGCGGTGTGTATGTATGAGGGCGAAATAAATACAATTATTCACGGCAAGGGCGGCGTTTGTGATGTATCAATCAAAACAGATAAAATCGTAATTACATTTACTGATAAAGGGCCCGGAATTGCAGATATCCCCCGTGCTATGCAAGAGGGATATTCCACAGCTACAAACGAAGCAAGGGAACTTGGTTTTGGTGCAGGCATGGGGCTTCCCAATATGAAAAGGTACTCTGATGATTTAAAAGTTACATCAACACTCGGCAAAGGAACAAAAGTGCAAATTACAGTAAATATCAAATAGCTATTCCATAAAGAAACGGGGTGCAAGATTTGAACAGGTTAGATAATAGCCTCCATCACTCAGTTACATTGGATAAAGAAAAATGTAAGGGATGCACAACTTGTCTTAAGCGTTGCCCTACAGAAGCTATAAGAATTCACAACGGAAAAGCAAGAATCATAGAAGAGCTTTGCATTGACTGCGGTGAGTGTATTAAAGTATGCCCGTATCACGCTAAAGGAGCACTCACAGATACTTTTGATAAACTAGAAAATTTTAAATACAACATAGCCATTCCGGCACCAACTCTATACGGTCAATTTTTAAATATACATGATGTCGATTATGTTTTAACAGGACTATTAAAGATAGGCTTTGACGACATTTTTGAAACTGCAAAAGCAGCAGATGCCGTAACTGAATACACGAAAAAGCTTTTACTTTCAGGAAGGCTTAAAAAACCTGTTATAAACTCTGCATGTCCTGCAGTAGTGCGCCTTATTGCAGTAAGATTTCCCAGCCTTATACCAAATCTTCTTCCTGTTGTCGCTCCATTTGAAGCAGCAGCAATAATCGCACGGGAGGAAACAGTTAAAAAAACGGGATTATCACCTTCGGACATCGGTATATTCTTTATTTCACCATGCGCTGCAAAAGCAACTACCATTCCAAATCCTTTAGGTTTACATAATTCTCCCATAGACGGCATCTTATCTATAAAATCAATATACTTAAAACTGTCTTCTGCCATAAGTAAACTTGAATCTACCGAAACCATATCTACATCAACTTTAGAGGGCATAAACTGGGCAAGAACCGGCGGAGAAATCAAAGCACTGGGAGATGTCGGAAGATGTCTTAGCATCGATGGAATAAATAATATTATCCCTCTTTTTGAAGTAATTGAAGATAACGAAGCCTTAGATATAGATTTCATCGAGGCGCTCTCGTGCGAAGGCGGCTGTGTGGGAGGACCACTGACGGTTGAAAATGGATATGTTGCAAAAATGCGCATAGTCGAGCTGGGAAAATCACAAAAGAACAAATCGCTTAAAAATACTGAATCTGCTCTTATTGAAGAAGAACGATTAAACTGGACAAAACCTGTAACCTATCGTGATATACACAATTTGGACAGTGATTTTGAAAGCGCCCTTATAAAACTCCAGAAAATAGATGAAATTTATGATAAACTTCCTCATACAGATTGCGGCTCATGCGGTTCGCCAACATGCAAATGCTTTGCAGAGGATATTGTAAGAGGCACAGCAGATGAAATGGATTGCATACATAAATTAAAAGAACAGATACATAGTCTTATGTCAAAATGATACGGGTGATTTTATGTTAGTAAGCGAACTTAGGGAAAAACTAAATTTGGAATACATCACAAAAGGCGATAAAGATAATGAAATTTTAAGTTGTTACATAGGCGATATGTTGAGCGTAGTTATGTCTAGAGCAGAAGAAAATGCAGCATGGCTGACTGTACAAACAAATGTTAATATTGTGGCAGTAGCGGTTTTGTCGGGACTTTCCTGCATAATAATTGTGGAGGGCATGGAAATTCAGGAAGATACATTAAAAAAAGCAAATGAACAGGGTATCTCAATCCTTAAAACTGATAAAACAGCGTATGAAACTGCGTGCCTTATAAACGCTCTTTTATAAAAAATCATTTTAATATAAACCTTGTGGCAGTCAGCACTGCTGGAGGAGCATTTTTTTCATCTGCTCCTCTTCCTCTTAAAATTTTCGGCGAAAGCCGTTTTTTTATACTCTTATGGAGGTGATAAAATGAAATATTCTTGCGATTTACATATCCATTCCTCCCTGTCTCCTTGTGCAGATAATGATATGACTCCCAATAATATTGTAAATATGGCGAGACTTTGCGGATTAGATATAATTGCAATATGCGACCACAACTCCATAGGAAATGTTGAAGCCGTGATTGACGCAGCAAAAAATCTTCCACTTACAGTTGTTCCCGGTATGGAGCTTGAAACTGCGGAAAATGTTCATTTTGTCTGTCTCTTTGAGGATCTGGATGCGGCGCAATATTTTGATAATTGGCTAAAACCTTTTAAAAGTACTGTTAAAAATCGCCCTGAAATTTTTGGTGAGCAGCTCTATATAAATAAAAATGATGAGATTACAGGTTTTGAGAATAATCTTTTGGTTTATGCGACAAGCTGTTCGATATATGAGGCAAAAAAGAAGATAGACTCACTTCCTGCAGTTATCTTTCCGGCGCATATTGATAGAAGTTCCTATAGTATAATCTCGAATTTGGGCTTTATTTCTGATGATTTAAACTTTTCAACTGTGGAAATATCGAAAAATGTAAAAAAAGATGATATACTTCTTCAATTTCCCTATATTGAAAAATATAATATAATCACAAATTCTGACTCACATAATTTGGGCACATTTTATGAGAAAGAAAATCAGATTGAATTGGATTTGCCAAATGCACACTCTCTTATTTCAAGACTTTTGGAAAAATAACTACGCAATTTCGCAATTTTTCTGAAAGTTTTACAAAATCAATTATTATACAACAAAATATCATTATTTTTAAAGGGGTTTTAGTTTCTAAAACTCCTTTTTTGTCGAAAACTTTTAGGTTGTAGTTTCCAAATATTTACAAATTTCTTAAATTAATTGGTATATAATGGAAATAAATTAAGATTTTGGAGGCTACATAAGATGAAACATCAACTTGAAAACTACAATCAACCGGGCGAACTTAAGGGTTTAATCGGAATTAAAAACATTTTTACAAGAATAGGAAGTTACGAGCTTTTAGAGTGCGTATTTATATTTTTGATTTCTCGTATTTGCTTTATGGAATACCTTGTTTCTCCGTTTGGCACACCGTTTTTTGCTGCTCTTTTCTCTAAAAAGAAACGCCCTTCCTACATACTTTTTTCAATTTTAGGCGCATTATCTTCAGCTTCACCCGTGTTCTTTTTCAAATATACAGGCAGCATGTTAATTACCATGACAATCCTTTTAATATTTTCAAAAGAGCTTGTAAATAAAAAACTTGCTGTAGCTCTTATTTCTTCCGGTTCGCTTTTTTTGAACGGCGGAATCTATGTTTTAGCAGAAGGCTTTTTCGCCTTTGATTTTTTGCTTTTACTTATGGAGTGTGCACTTTCTTTTCTTTCATTTTTTGTGTTTACAAAGGCTCTTTTTTCATTAAAATCAATATTTAACAGACATATTTTCGAACCATTTGAGGTTATGTCTGTTGTGATTTTGCTATGTGTGGCTGTTTTAAGTATCAGCCTGACCGAAAACTTCTGGCCTCTTTCACACATTGCTTCTATTTTAATCATTCTTTTTTTGGGACTTTCCTGCGGTTTTTCTGTATCAACTCCTGCTGGGGCAATTTTAGGCTTTTCTGTGGGACTTTCTACAACCTTTCCCGCGCAGGTAGTTTGCATATATACATTGTCCTCTCTTTTTTCAGGGCTTGTGGGCCGATTTGGAAGACTTTTTGTATCGGGAGCATTTGCTGTAAGCGCATTAATAACAACTCTCCTTATTTGTCCCGAATCAAACGGTATCCTAACGGTTTCCTATGTTGCGGCATCGTGCCTAATCCTCTTTTTTATTCCGGACAGAATAATATCAGGATTCGGCCCTGCCGCATTAACGCCTCGAAAAGAAGCAAACAACTCGCAAAGAATTAAAGATTCTGTAGCCTTAAAAATAGACGAAACCATAGATTCAATTGATTCCGTAGGAAATATTTTTCATGAAATAGTTGAATCTTTTAAAGAACAACGCGGCGATACTTCAAACACGATATTTGACGCAACAGCAGAAAATATATGTAAAAGCTGTTCCTTGTGTCGTTTCTGCTGGAATAAGGATAAATCAAAAACCTTAGCCTGCACACAGCAAATGTATTCTGTTTTAGAAACAAAAAACACACTTTCTAAAAAAGACATTCCTAAAGAATTCGCCAATATGTGTATTCGTTCTGATGCATTTATCTGTGAGCTTAACAAAAACTACGAATCCTTTAAAGTAACAAGAATGTGGGCAGGAAAAGTTGCCGAAAGCAAGCGTTTGGTAGCTGAACAATTTAAAAATATCTCAATGATATTAAAAAATATGCGCACCTCAATCGCTGAAAAAACAAACTTCGAACCCATGCTTGAAAGCAGAATTGCCGCAGAGCTTGACAGAAATGGAATTGTAGCAGACAAAATATGCGTTAGCTTAAATGACGGATTCGTGGTAACGCTGGATAAATTGCATTGTGAAAATAAAAGAGAATGTGAAACTATTGTATCATCTGCCGTTTCTCGTGTTTTAGAGGTTCCTATGATAAAAGAACCGTCTGAATGCACAAAATCAATGTGCCATTTAAAATATTTCGAAAAAACAAAGTTCTCAGCAGATATTGCAATCTCAACGAAGATTAAAGAAAATTCTTCAGGAAATGGCGACAGTGCATCATTTTTCCCTTTTTCTTCAGGCAAATTCGCTATAATTCTGTCTGACGGAATGGGAAGCGGAGAAGTTGCAAATTTTCAAAGCAGTGTGACTGTAGAACTTGTTAAAAAACTTCTTACTGCCGGATTTGATAAAGAAACCTGTGTAAGACTCATAAATAACATATTGATGACCAATGCTGACCGTGATACATTTTCAACTATTGATTTATGTGTAATTAATCTCTATACCGGTGCAATGGAATTTATTAAAACAGGTTCTCCAAACTCATATATTCTGTCCGAAAAAGAAAATGAGACTGTTTATGCTTCATCACTCCCTGCAGGGTTAGTGCAATCTATTGAACCCGACCTCGATTTAAAATACATCAAATCAAACGACTACTTAATAATGAAGTCGGATCGTAGCCAT
>JAZSQN010000160.1:0-14025 GCA_045537995.1 Congzhengia sp.
TTTACAGAACGATTTTTTACAGCAGAGTAATTATAGATTCTTTTGTAAATATAATAAGGGGAGACATTCCTCTCTCTCAAGTGTCAGGACCTGTTGGTATGGTGCATGAGATAGGAAATGCAGTCGAAGAAGTGTCAAAAACAGGAATTGAGGGGATTAAAAATTTAATATCTCTGACTATTCTTTTAACTATAAATTTAGGTGTATTTAATCTTTTTCCTCTTCCCGCATTAGATGGGGGAAGAATACTGTTTGTTATTATTGAAATGATAAGAAGAAAACCAGTGCCTGTTGAAAAAGAAGCACTTGTACATTTCATAGGAATCGTACTTTTGTTGGGGTTGTCGGTGATTATTGCGTTTAAAGATATTTTTACAATCTGGTAGGTGAAATCTATGGGAAAGATAAAGGTCCTGTCAAAAAATGTATCTGATAAAATTGCAGCAGGTGAGGTTGTAGAACGCCCTGCATCAGTTATAAAAGAGCTTTTGGAAAATGCGGTAGATGCTAAAGCTACCGTTATTTGCGTTGAAATAAAAGGCGGCGGAATTAAATATATGCGTGTAACCGATAATGGTGTAGGTATGACGCATGATGATGCAAAAATTTCTATTTTAAGGCATGCAACCAGTAAAATTTCAACAGAAGATGATTTGAATAAAATAGAGACGCTGGGCTTTCGAGGAGAAGCACTTTCATCTATTGCTGCTGTATCAAGGCTTGAAATATATACAAAGTCAAAGTCAGAAGAAGCAGGAACATATATGGTGGCACAAAACGGTGAAATTTTAGATATTACAGATGCGGGATGCCCCGATGGGACAACCGTTTTAGTAAGAGAACTTTTCTGTACGGTGCCTGCCAGAATGAAATTTTTAAAGAAAGATTATACTGAGGCGGGATACATAGAAGACATTGTGGCGCGCCTTGCGCTTTCTCATCCCGAAATATCTGTCAAATTTATAAATAACGGAAAAGAAGTAATTTTTACACCTGGTGACAATCAGTTGTCTTCCGCTATTTATGCGGTGTATGGCAGAGAAATTAAGGACGCTATGATTAAAGCGGACTATAAAGAAAACGGGGTGCGCGTTTATGGTATGTGCGCAAAGGCATCGGCAGCAAGAGCAAATCGTAATATGGAAAACTTTTTTATAAACGGAAGGTATATAAAGAGTGCACTTTTAGCTCATGCTGTAGAAGAGGCATATAAAAACGAGCTAATGGTAAAAAAGTTTCCTGCCTGTGTTTTAAATGTTGAAATATCTCCTGAGATGGTAGATATAAATATTCATCCTACAAAGCTTGAGGCAAAATTCGCAGATGAAAAAGCAGTTTATCATGCGGTTTACTGGGCTGTAAAAAATGCTTTGTATTCTAAGGCGTATGTACCTGAGGTGACTGATAATCTTAAGAACAAGACATATACACGCCCGACTCCTCAGTCTGTAAGAGAAAATTTAAAGACTGTGACTGAAGAAAAAAGGGAACTTCCCAAAATTGATTTTTCTAAAGTGACTCCTGTAAATTATCAGGAAACTAAAAAAACAGAGCAGAAAAGTATAAGTTTTGGAGAAAATATATATAAAGCACCCCAAATAAAAGAAGAAAAGAAAGAACTTCCTGTTTTAGATAAAGTGATAGAACCTGTAAAAGAGGCGCCTGCTATTATAGAAGATGTCACTGAAACAATAAAAGAAAAACCTGTATTTAAAGTTTGTGGACAAGTTTTCAATACATATATAGTTGTGGAAAAAGACGGAAAAATGCTGATGGTTGACCAGCATGCAGCCCACGAACGCCTAAGATATGAAAAGCTGATCGAGCAGTATAGGGAAAGAAATATAATAACACAAGTTCTTTTAATGCCTGAAATCGTAAAACTCACGGCAAATGAGTACTCAGTTTTTGTTGAGAATGAGAAGAGAATAAATGATTTAGGTTATACATGTGAGTCATATGGTGAACGCGAAGTTATAGTCAGGGAAATACCTATGGACATACAAGAGGGAGAAATTTCGGAAACAATATTTGAAATTATTGATATGCTCAGCAAAAACCGTAAGAATATTGATGATGATTTAGCAGCTAAAATGCTTTATCGCATTGCTTGTCGGGGGGCAATAAAAGCAAATGCTAAACTAAATGAAAAAGAGATGGAAAAGCTTTTAGAGCAGGTTTTTTTGTTGGATAACATAAACACCTGCCCTCACGGAAGACCTATAACTATAGAATTTACAAAAGATTTTATTGAAAAACAGTTTAAAAGGATAGTTTAAATGAATAAAGTGATTGTAATTGCAGGCCCTACAGCAACAGGCAAAACTGCCCTTTCTGTACAGCTTGCAAAAGAGATAGGGGGAGAAATTGTTTCTTCTGACTCTATTCAGATTTACAAAAAATTAGATATAGGAAGTGCAAAGCCTACAGACGAGGAAAAGCAAGGAATTATACATCATCTTATGGATTTTGTGGAGGCATACGGGGATTATTCTGTTGCTGATTATGTAACCGACGCAAAAAAAACCATAGATGATATTTTGTCTCGTGGAAAGGTACCGATAATTACGGGCGGTACGGGGCTGTACATTTCGTCAATTGTTGATAATGTAAGCTTTTCAGAAAGTGAAAAGGACGAAGAAGTAAGACTTCGCCTTAAAAAAGAATTAGAAGAAACAGGACCGGAAGAAATGCATGCAAGGCTTCTTGCAATTGACCCTGTGTCAGCAAATTCGATTCACCCGAATAACACAAAAAGAGTGATTCGAGCTTTGGAAATTTTTGAAACAACGGGAAGAACCCGAACAGAGCAGGAAAAGGTATCAAAGCTTAAAAAATCACCCTATGACTTTTGTCTTATTGCACTTTCGTGCGACAGAGACCTTTTGTATGAGCGTATTAATCGCCGTGTTGACATTATGGTAGATGCTGGACTTTTTAACGAGGTAGACGATTTATTAAAAAGCGGTGTAAAAGAAACGGCGCAATCGATGCAGGGGATAGGCTATAAAGAGGCAGTTATGGCGATTAAAGGTGAAATTACAAAAGAGGAAAGCATAGAACTTATTAAGAAAAACAGCAGAAATTATGCAAAGCGTCAGCTCACATGGTTTCGTAGGGGAAACTATAACTGGTTTGATTGTTTAGATAAAAATTTATATGAAAAAGTAAGAAAGTACATCGGAGAATTTGGTATATGAAAGAACTGGACGCATATAGGGGCACAGTTGATGAAATTATATACATAAATGAAGACAACGGCTACGCAATATTTGATTTAGAGGATCAAGATGAAGGACTGATTACATGCGTAGGCACGGTGCCTTATATTAAGTGCGGAGAAATTTTAGTAGTATGCGGAAAATGGGTAAACCACCCAAACTATGGTGAGCAACTTAAAATTGAATATTTTGAGAGAATTGAACCTGAAACTAAAGACTCAATTTTAACATATCTGTCATCTGGAATAGTAAAGGGTGTAGGAAAAAAGATGGCAGAAAGAATAGTTGACCTTTTTGGAGAGGAATCACTTCGTGTTATAGCAGACACCCCTGAGCGTCTGGCCTCAATACGAGGAATTTCACGGGAACGAGCTATAAAGATTAACGAAAGTTATATGGCGGTTCACGAAAAAGAACAGCTAATTATGTTTTTGCAAAAATTCGATATTTCTGCGGGATATGCTATAAAAGTTTATGATATACTTGGGAAAAATGCAGTTTTAAAAATTAAGGAAAACCCTTACATTTTATGCGAACGCATAAGGGGTATAAGCTTTAAAACTGCAGATAAAGTGGCTTCTTTATCAGGAACAGATAAAAATAATCAGGATAGAATAAAAGCCGGCATAAAATATATTTTGACACACTTTGCAGGAAGTGAGGGACATACATATCTTCCGAGAAAAACACTTGTGTTTTATGCTGTTAAAATGTTAGAAGTAGAAGAGGTAGATGCTCAAAATGCTTTAATAAAGCTATTAGGAGAGCATCAACTTGTATTAGTAAAAACAAAAGATGGCGATGATGCAATATTTTTGCCTGCTCTGTTTTCGGCAGAACAGATGATTGCAAGGTGCATTTTAGAAATTGGTGAAAATTGTTGTAGTATAGGCAACAAAGACATTGATAAAGAAATAAATACAATTGAAAAAGAAGAGAATATAGTTTTAGCAGATAAGCAGAAAGAAGCGGTAAAATGTGCGCTTTTATCGGGTGTCACAGTAATTACCGGCGGTCCCGGCACAGGAAAAACCACTACTATTAATTTTATTATAAAGGTTTTTAAAAGCTGGGGGTTAAAGATTGCTCTTTGTGCACCTACCGGAAGAGCTGCAAAAAGAATGACCGAACTTTGCAAAATGGAAGCGAAGACAATTCATAGACTCTTAGAGGTTGGATATACTGAAGATGATGTTTTAAGAGAATATTCAAGGGGAAATGCAGATCCTTTAGAAGAAGATGTTATTATCGTTGATGAAGTGAGTATGGTCGATGCGATTTTAATGAGTTCTTTGATTTCATCCATAAAAGCAGGAGCAAAGATTATATTTGTAGGGGACAGCGACCAGCTTCCGTCAATAGGTGCAGGAAATGTTCTTTCTGATATTATAGAGAGCGACAGAGTTTCGGTGATAAAGCTTGATACAATATTTCGTCAGGCAGAAGAAAGTATGATAGTAGTAAACGCCCATAAGATAAATATGGGTGAATATCCCGTTATAAACAGCAAGGATACAGACTTTTTCTTCTTGGAGGCGGAAAATGTAGATACTACATGTGAAAAACTTCTTGATTTGGTGTCGAGAAGATTGAAAAACGCCTATGATTTAGATGTTTTTTCCGATATTCAGGTGATAACTCCTGTAAAGAAAACAAAGGTAGGAGTATATTCTTTAAATCAGGGATTACAGGAACTTTTAAATCCTGAATCACCCAAAAAGGAAGAAAAAACACATCAAAACAGAATTCTTCGCTTAGGCGATAAAGTAATGCAGATAAAGAACAACTATGACTTAAAATGGAAGAAGCAATCCGGCGAAGAAGGGTATGGTGTATATAACGGCGATATCGGAAGAATAAGCGAGATAAAGCCTGCATCTGTAACTGTAACTTATGATGACGGAAGAATTGTAAGTTATGAAAATTCGATGTTAGAAGAAATTGAGTTGTCTTATGCTCTAACCGTTCACAAAAGTCAGGGCAGTGAGTTTAACACTGTTGTTATACCGATATTTTGGGGAACGGAAAAGCGTTTTTCAAAAAACCTTCTCTACACTGCTATTACAAGAGCAAAGGAGAGAGTAGTTTTAGTA
Source organism: Congzhengia sp. (assembly GCA_045537995.1). Classification (GTDB taxonomy): domain Bacteria; phylum Bacillota; class Clostridia; order UBA1381; family UBA9506; genus Congzhengia. Next base: position 5,315 of record JAZSQN010000160.1, read on the forward strand.
GGACAAAAGGCGGCACTTTTTAAAATGGTAGATAATGACTATCAGGCAAAAAGATATTCATATCTTAAGGAGCTTTTGATTAATGAGTAATATACAGTACGAATATATAGAAAATTATATAAATAAAACACATAAAAAAGAAGATAGTTTTTTACAAATGCGAAAATACGCTGAGGAAAATCATATTTATATAGTTAAACCTCAGGTAGAAAGACTTCTTTGTGTTTTAATGGAAACCTTAAAACCTAAAAGTATTTTAGAGGTGGGTACGGCAATAGGCTACAGTGCCCTTTTAATGTTAAATCATGCGGGTGAAGAGGCAAAGATTACCACTATAGAAAGAGACGAAGAGGTCTTAAAAAAGGCTAAAGAAAATATAAGGCTTTTTAATAAAGAAGATAATATAAGATGTATTTTTGGTGATGCTACTGAGGTTTTAGAAAATCTTACAGGAAAATTTGATTTTATTTTTATTGATGCAGCAAAAGGACAGTATCGTGACCATTTTGAAAAAAGTTTAAAGCTTATACGACCAGGCGGTGTAATAATAACTGATGATGTGCTTTACTTTGGAATGACGGCAAGTGATGAGTTTGCGACAAAAAAGCACAGTACAATTACGAAAAGACTGCGAGAATACCTTGATTTTTTATGTAATGATAAACGGTTTGAAACAATAATTTTACCGATTGGCGATGGCGTAGCAATAACTTGTGTTAAATAAAGGAGAAAGATATGTTTGTAATTTTAGGAATAGGAAATCCAGGAAAAAAATATGATGGCACAAGACATAATATAGGGTTTATTGCTCTTGACTATATGGAATCGAAATACGGCATAAAAATAAATAAAATAAAGCACAAGGCATTAGTCGGCGAGGGAAATATTGCAGGTGAAAAAGTAATTTTAGCAAAACCTCAGACATTTGTAAATTTGTCAGGAGAGAGTGTAAAAGAGATATGTTCATTTTACAAAATCCCACCTGAAAATGTTATAGTAATCCATGATGATGTGAGCCTTGATTGTGGAAAAATAAGAATAAGAGAAAAAGGTTCAGACGGCGGGCACAACGGAATAAAATCCATAATATATCAGCTAAATAGTGATAAATTTACAAGGATAAAGTTAGGCGTAGGTGCAGCACCCGAACATTATGATTTAGCTGATTGGGTGTTGGGAAAGTTTACAAAGGATGAGATTTCTCATATGTCAAAGGCTGTTGATGCTGTTGTTGACGAAGCAATTCCTATGATAATAAAACAAGGTGCACAGAGTGCTATGAACAGCTTCAACGGAAAGGTATATTGATGGTTTTAAAAGAAGTAGCAGAAAAACTTTACGCATTTAATGAAATAAAGAAATTATCAGGCAAAGGAGCAAAGAATGTAGTGGGGTTAACCCGCCCCGCAAAAGCTCATTTTGCCGCATCTTTATGCGATGATTTAGATGTTCAGGGATTATATATTACCAGCAGTGACTATGAAGCTAAAAGAGTAGCTGATGAACTTATGTACTATATGCCTGATGGCGTCTATTATTATCCGTCAAAAGAACTTGAATTTTATAAGGTTGATGCTAAAAGCAATGAGCTTTTAAATCAGAGATTGGAAATTATTGAAAAGCTTGCCTTTTTAGAAAGAAAAAAGACAATTACTGTAATGTCATTAGATGCACTTTTGCAGTTTACGGTAGATTTAAATTCGTATAAAAAAAGCATGATGAGCTTTTCTGTTTTGGATGAAGTATCTATTGATAATATAGCTAAAAAGCTCGTTGATTTGGGATACACAAGAGAAGATATCGTAGAAGGAAAAGGACAGTTTGCAGTACGCGGCGGTATTATGGATATCTTTTCTCCATCACATGAAAATCCTGTAAGAATCGAATTTTTTGGTGATGAAATTGATTCTATGCGAAAGTTCGATGTATTTACACAGGTGTCAGTTGAAAATTTAGAAAAAATAACGATAGGCCCTGCTGACGATTTATCAAGAAACGACGGTAGCTATACATCTGTTTTAGAATATTTTGATGAAAATTCATATGTATTTTTTGATGAACCGCACAAGATATCTGAAAGATACGAAGGATTAAAATGGGATATTGAAGAAACTGTAAAAGCGTTGGCTGAAGAAAATGAAAATTTTATATTCAAAGAAAAATATATACATGATTATTACGATATATTAAATGAGCTTTTGCGCTATGAATTTTTAGGCATGTCAGAGCTTCCTTATCAGTGTAAGGATTATAAACCGATAGCTGAAATCAGTATTACGGTGGGCGATTTAGGGAAAACAACAGGAGAACGCGAAAGATTTTATGAAGAGCTGAAAGAATTTCATAAAAACGGCTACACCATTTTATTTTCAGCAGATGGCAGTGCAAGAAAAAAACTTTCTGAAGATTTGAATCTATATGGCTTTAAGATTAATGAAACAGATAAAATATTAAAAACAAAAATAAATTTTTTAAATGGCGGACTTTCTCAAGGATTTTACTATGAACAAGAAAAGATTGCAATTTTCGGAGAAGAAGAAATTTTCGGGAAAAAGCCCAAGAAAAACAGAAAACGCAAAAAACTTGATTCAGCAAGTAAAATACGCGATTTTAATGATTTAGATATTGGTGATTATGTTGTTCATCACACGCACGGTATCGGTCAATATTTAGGACTCGATACATTAGAAGTAGAAGGACAGCGCCACGACTATTTAAAGATAAAGTATAACGGCGATGACATTTTATATGTGCCTACATCGCAACTTGATATCTTGCAAAAATATGTAGGAAAAGAAGGTCAAATTCGCTTAAATCGTATGGGCGGTGCCGATTTTGCACGCCAGAAAAAGAAAGTTAAGGCATCTACAGAGGAACTTGCAAAAGAACTTGTTTTGCTGTATTCGGCAAGACAACAGGCAAAAGGCTTTGCATTTTCTCCTGATACTGAATGGCAAAAATCTTTTGAAGAAGAATTTCCTTATGTGGAAACGGATGACCAATTAATAAGCATAAATGAAGTGAAAAAAGATATGGAAAGCCCTCGCCCTATGGATAGACTCTTATGCGGCGATGTAGGGTATGGCAAAACTGAGGTTGCCTTGCGCGCGGCATTTAAGGCTGTTATGGACTCAAAGCAGGTGGCATTTTTAGCACCCACTACTGTTTTAGTTATGCAGCATTTTAACACATTTTGCGAAAGGATGAAGAAATATCCAATAAAAATAGCGGAGATTTCAAGATTTAAAACGAAAAAAGAGCAGGCAAAGATTATAAAGCAGTTAAAATCAGGAGAAATAGATATTGTAGTAGGCACTCACAGGCTTTTAGGTCAGGATATAGAGTTTAAGGATTTGGGACTTTTAGTGGTGGATGAGGAACAGCGTTTCGGTGTAAAACACAAAGAACGCATAAAGGAGATTAAAAACAATGTTGATGTTTTAACTCTGTCTGCAACTCCTATTCCGCGCACACTTCATATGTCTATGATTAATATAAGGGATATGAGTGTTTTAACAGAGCCTCCTGAAAATCGTTTTCCTGTGCGCACCATAGTTATGGAGAAAAACGATGCGGTGCTTTTTGATGCAATAAGAAGAGAGCTTTCTCGCGGAGGTCAGGTATATTATATTCACAATAGAATCGCAAGCATTGAGTCTGCAGCGAGAAAACTAAAAAATGCCTTTCCTGATGCAAATATTGCTTTTGCACACGGCGCAATGGATGAAGATGCGTTAGAGAGAATAATGATGGATATGTCTTTGGGGACAATTGATATTCTAGTTTGTACTACTATTATTGAGACGGGGCTTGATATTCCTAATGTAAATACAATAATAATAGAAGAAGCCAACAGAATGGGACTTTCGCAGTTGTATCAATTAAAAGGAAGAGTGGGAAGAGGACAAAGGCGAGCGTTTGCATATTTTACCTATAGACCCGATAAAGTACTAAACGAGGTTGCTACTAAAAGACTTCGCGCGATAAAGGAATTTACAGAATTCGGTTCAGGCTTTAAAATTGCAATGCGCGATTTGGAAATAAGAGGTGCAGGAAATATCTTAGGTGCGGAGCAACACGGACATATTGATACAGTAGGTTATGATATGTATTGCGAGCTTTTGGCACAGAGTGTAAGCGAGTTGACAGGGAAAACACCTGAGGAGAGTTGGCAACCTAATATTGACATAAATGTTGAAGCATATATTCCTCCAAGCTTTATTAAAAATCATTCCACAAGACTTGATATTTATAAAAAGATTGCATCAATTGAAAATGAGGATGACAAATTAGAAGTCGAGGGTGAAATCTGTGACCGTTTCGGAGATTTGCCAAAGGCTGTACAAAATCTCGTAAGAGTTGCACAAATAAAGTACCTGGCAAAAGATGCAAACATTTCAGAGGTAACATTGAAGGAAAACAGCGTAATTTGTTATTTTAAGGGAGAAATGGACATCAAAGCTGTATCGGGTTTAGTTCCTCTTTATGAGAAAAGATTTTTTATTTCGGCAGGAATTAAGCCTCATATGGTTTTAAAATTAAATTCATCGGGCAACGAAGAATTGTTAGAAACTGTTAAAAAATTGTTGCAAGAGTACAATAAACTATTGCATACAGAAAAAAATTAGTGTATAATAAAAACGATTACAATTTACAAAGGAGTGTTTTTGGTGAAAGTAAAATCAGCGATTAAATGGATAGCTGCTATTGTAATAATCTGCGTTGCTTTAGTATTTTTGGCAAGCATTAACGGACTTAGTGTAAGCCGTACAGTTATAACAGTAGGCGATAGTGAAATTACAGAGGCAGAATACAAGTATTATCTTGAAACGGTTAAACAGATTACTTTAGCCGAAGAAGGAATTTACGAAGAAGATGCTGCAAATGACTTCTTAAAAAATGGTACTATTGACGGAAAACCTGCAAAAGAAGTAATAAAGCAGAAGGCACTAGATGAAGTAATAAGAGCGCAGATTGCCGCAATAAAGGCAGAAGAAGCTGGTATAACATTGACAGATGACGAAAAAGCATCGGCGCGTGCGATACTTACAGCAACTGATTCTGCATCTAAAGAACAGTTCAATGAAATTAAAAAGTTGACAGGACTGACAAAGCAGGGTTATGTTGAAATTGTTGAAAAAACATATTTGCAGAACTCATACTATGCAAACTACAGGACAGAAAATGCTGGAATCATTGTTCCTGATGAAAGTGCAGTTAAAACAAAAATTGATGAGGAATATGCTTTGGTTAAGCATGTTTTAATATCAAAGCCTGAAGAAGGCGAAGAAGTATCGGTAGAGGATAAAAAGGCTAAAGCCGAAGAAGTTTTAGCAAAGGCTGTATCAGGAGAAGATTTTGATTCTTTAGTAAAAGAATACGGTGAAGATCCCGGAATGGATTCTGCGCCAGCAGGTTATTTGATTACAAAGAGCGGTTCTACTCTTGACGGACAGAGCACTATGGTTGCGGAATTTACAAAAGGTTCATTTGCGGTGGGAGTAAATGAGGTAAACACCCAGCTCGTAGAGTCAGAATATGGATGGCATATAATAAAAAGATGTGAAATAGACTCACAAAGCGACGACTATACAACAGTAAAAGATAATGTTGAAAATATGATAATGAGCGAAATGTTCAGTGAATATCTTGACACATTTAAAAATGAAATTAAAGTTGTCATAAAAGAAAATATAATTAATAAAATGAAAATTAAGTATTAATTAAAAAACGGAAAGCTACTATTGCTTTCCGTTTTTTAGTGTACAAAAAAGTTATAAAAAAATTAAAAAAGTACTTTACAAAAACAAATTCTTGTGGTAAAATGTTTTTTGCTACCGATACTGGGGATTTGGCGTCACCTCGATTTTGACCTTACTCTCGGCATACGGCAAATATTTATAGAGGAGGAAAATACAATGCGTAAAGAAGTTAAGCAGGAAATTATTGCAAAGTACGCAATTCATGAAGGAGACACAGGTTCACCTGAAGTTCAGATTGCTATTCTTACCGAAAGAATCAATCACTTAAATGAACATTTAAAGTCTTTTAAGCAGGACCATCATTCAAGACGCGGTCTTTTAAAGATGGTTGGTCAGCGCAGAGGTCTTTTGAAGTATCTCATGAAGGTTGACATTGAAAGATATCGTGCGATTATCGAAAAGCTCGGTCTTCGTAAATAATTTAATTAAGTCTTTTTTAAAAGTGCCATGTTACTGCCGAAACGCTGATGTGGTACTTTTTTTGTTTGCTTTTGATAAGAAATTTGACGAAATATTGTTTACAAACAATTGTGTTTATGCTATAATTATGATGTATTTTTATATAAGGTGAGGTAAAATGATTACAAATCCGATATCTCATGGCCCGGACAACGATTATATCCGCGTACCTCAGGCGGCCTGTAACAAGTTAATACAGTCGGGAAAATCGGTTTACCTCGCTGTGTATATGTTTGCACTTTCGCAGTATTACGAGGGTAAAACTGATATTACAAATGGTTTCATTGCAGATTCTTTGCGCATAAATATTATTGATGTTGTAAATGCTTTTTTATACTGTTCGTCGGAAGGTTTAGTTAAAATACATAATTTTACAAGTGTAAGTGATGCGGAATTCGACATTGAGATATGCTTTGATGTTTGTTCAAATATAAGACTTTCGGATTATAAGCCGCATTACAGAAGCAATGAAATCGGCAAAAAAATTGCTGATGATGCTAAACTTTCGCAGATGTACAGGATAGTAAGTGGCATTTTAGGAAAAACCTTAAGCTCTGCTGATATTGAGGTTTTGTATTCGATGTATGACTACTACAGATTGCCTGTAGAGGTGATAGTTGTTATGGTGGAGTATTTTACACAAAAGGGTAAAACGACTATGCGAAAGCTTGAAAAAGAAGCGCAAAAGTGGTCTGAGAATAATATAGACACTGTTTTAAAAGCGAAAAAATATATTAAAAAGCGTGAGGAATTCTTATCATATGCGGGAAATGTAAAACGCATTGTTGGTGCAAATGAAAGAAAGCTCACATCAAAAGAGTTAGAATTCATATCAAAGTGGAAAAGTGAAATGTCAGCCGATTTTGATGAGATAAAGTCAGCGTACGAAATGACAGTTGATAAAACAGGAAAGCTTTCTTTTAACTATATGAATAAGGTTTTAGAGAGTAAATTTTTAGAGAAGAAAAAAGAAAAAAGTTCTGCAAAGAAAAATGTGAAAGATTCAAGATATGATTACAGTGAGCTTGAAAGAAGGGCAATTTTAAAAATAGCACAAAAAGGCGGTGTAAAAGATGGCGTATGATGTAGAATTATACAGAGAGATAGATGCTGATTACGAGCGCCAGAGACTTTCTAATGAAGTTGATTTGGAAAACCGCAGAAGAAATGTATTTTCAAAAGTACCGCGCTTAGAAGAAATTGATTATGAGATTAAATCATTAGGACTAAAGCTTTATAAAATTGCACTTTCGGGTGGAGATATAAAGCCTAAAATAGACGAACTTAGAAAAGAACAGAAAAATCTTTTGGAAATAAAGAATAAGCTTTTAGAAGAAAATGGATTTGCTTGTGATGAACTTTCTGAAAGATTTGCGTGTTCTAAATGCCGTGATACAGGTGCGATAGGCACAAAAATTTGTGAATGTTATAAAAGAAAATTAATAGAAAAGGCATATGCGCAATCAAACTTATCTGCACAGCTAACTCACCAGAGTTTTGAAACATTTGACATATCCCTTTATTCAGATGAAGTTGAAGAAGCCTACGGAATGTCACCAAAGGCTTATATGAAAAATATTTTAAAAACATGTGAGGAGTTTGTAAAAAACTTTGATAAAAAAGATGAGAATTTGCTCTTTTCGGGAAGGCCAGGACTCGGCAAGACTTTTCTTTCAACATGCATTGCAAAGGAGCTTATAAACAAGCAGTATTCTGTAATTTATGAGACGGCATACAAGACATTTTCGATGTTAGAAGAGCTTAAGTTTAAAAAGGCGGAAAATGAGGAAAAATTAAAATTTAAGGTTGATAAGCTTTATTCCTGTGACCTTTTGATTTTAGACGATTTAGGAAGCGAATTTTCCACTCATTATACCACATCAGCTCTTTTTGATATTATTAATTCAAGGTTGATTTCAGGGAAGAAAACAGTTATAAATACAAATTTATCAATTTCAGAATTAAGTGAAAAATACGGCGAGCGTGTTGTTTCAAGACTTTATGGTCATTATCAGTTGTTAAATTTCATAGGGTCTGACATAAGAATTGACAAATCTGTAAACAACTAATCTTGGAGGTGTAATCTATGGATAGAAAACAGGTTATCGAAAATTTAAAGGCAAAAGGTGTTATTTTTGTTGATGAAAATAATGCATACATTGATGAAAGTGTAGTTATTGGTGAAGGAACAGTAATAGAACCTAATGTGCGAATTTCAGGAAATACCGTTATAGGAAAAAATGTTGTAGTGGGTTTTTGCTCGGATATTTCAGAATGCGAAATAGCAGATGGCGTTACAATAAAACATTCGGTTTTAACTGAAAGTAAAATAGGAGCAGGCACAACAGTAGGTCCTTTCTGTTATGTAAGACCCAAGTGTGTTGTAGGTGAAAATGTAAAGCTTGGTGATTTTGTTGAAATCAAAAATGCAATAATCGGTGACGGCACAAAACTTTCTCATTTGACCTATGTAGGTGATGCTAAGTCGGA
>JAZSQN010000106.1:0-12489 GCA_045537995.1 Congzhengia sp.
ATACCTGATGAGAAGTCAAGGTATGTATTTCCATCAACATCAGTTAATGTGTAACCGTAACCTGATTCGAATGTTACAGGAAACAATTTAACCTGGCTTGAATAACCTTTCATGTATTTCGCGCATCTTTCATGATACTCGATTGATTTTGGGCCCGGCACAGTTGCGGACACCATGTTTGGAACAGTTGTAAGATCAACACTTGCCCAATTCTTGCTCATTGTAATAACCTCTCTTCATTGTATAATAGACACTAAATACTGGTTCATATGCATAACTATACGCACTATAACACCAATATATTAACTTACATTAGTATAATAACAGTAAAACATTTAAAAGTCAATACCTAAAAACTAAAATTTGGCATATAAAACGCCATTTTTCAACTTTTTTAGAAAAAAAACAGACCGCAATATTATTGCGGTCCTGATATTTTTTTGATTTTATCACGAAGCGTAGCAGCATCTTCGAATCTTAACTCTTCTGCTGCAAGCTTCATCTGTTCCTTTAGTATCTCTATCTGCAGATTTATATCCATACTCTTTGAAATCTTTATATCCCTTACACTTTCATCAGGAGCTTCACCTAACGGAGAAATTATTTCACGGATATTTTTCTTGATAGACTGAGGTGTTATGCCGTTTTTCTCATTATAGTCACGCTGTTTTTTCCTTCGTCTTTTTGTTTCATCAATTGCCCTTTGCATAGACCCTGTAATGGTATCTGCATACATTATAACTCTTCCGTCAACATTTCTCGCTGCTCTTCCTACAGTTTGTATAAGCGATGTTTCAGAACGCAGAAATCCTTCCTTATCCGCATCTAATATCGCAACTAAAGATACCTCAGGTATATCCAATCCTTCACGAAGAAGATTTATCCCAACCAAAACATCAAACAATCCTTCACGCAAATCTCTTACTATTTCCATCCGTTCAATAGTTTTGACCTCTGAATGAAGATATTTTACCTTTATATCAAGTTCTCTTAAATAATCTGTTAAATCTTCTGCCATCTTTTTTGTAAGAGTTGTAACAAGTACACGGTTACCCTTTTTCACTTCACTATTTATTTCGCCTACAAGATCATCAACCTGTCCTTTTACAGGTCTTACAATTATTTCAGGGTCTAACAAACCGGTTGGTCTTATGATTTGCTCAGCAATCTGAGTTGAACGACTGCTTTCATATTCTGCAGGTGTAGCACTCACATATATTACTTGATTTATTTTGTCCTCAAACTCTTTAAAATTAAGTGGTCTGTTATCAAAAGCTGATGGAAGCCGAAATCCATAATCTACCAAAGATGTCTTCCTTGCACGATCTCCATTATACATTCCTCTCACCTGAGGTATAGTTACATGAGATTCATCAACCACCAGTAAAAAATCATCAGGCATATAATCTAAAAGCGTAAAAGGTGCAGAACCGGGTTTTCTTCCGCTTATATGACGCGAGTAATTTTCTATTCCCTGACAAAAACCTATTTCCCGCATCATCTCTATATCATAACTGGTTCTTTGTTCAATCCTTTGGGCTTCAAGCAGACATTCACGCTCTTTAAAATATTCTACTCTCTTTTTAAGCTCCTCTTCGATAGTAAAAATGGCTTTTTCCATCTTTTCTTTTGTTGTTACATAGTGTGACGCCGGGTATATAGCAACATGATTTCTTGTACCCTTTATTTCACCTGTTACAACATCTATTTCTGAAATTCTTTCTATTTCATCCCCAAAAAATTCTATTCTAATTGCACGCTCGCTGCTTTCTGCAGGAAATACCTCTAAAACATCTCCACGCACCCTGAATTTTCCGCGTACAAAATTTATATCATTTCTTTCATACTGTATTTCAACAAGTTTTTTTAAAATACTGTCTCGGTCGCGCTCCATGCCTGGCCTGAGCGAAATTACAAGTTCATTATAATCAATCGGGTCGCCCAGACCGTATATGCAAGAAACACTGGCAACTATTATGACATCTTTTCTCTCAAAAAGTGCAGCCGTTGCACTATGTCGCAACTTGTCAATTTCCTCGTTTACGGAAGAATCTTTTTCTATATATGTGTCTGTATTCGGAATGTATGCCTCAGGCTGATAATAATCGTAATACGACACAAAAAACTCCACCGCATTCTCAGGGAAAAATGCCTTAAATTCACTGCATAATTGCGCTGCTAATGTTTTATTATGCGCTAAAACAAGAGTAGGTTTTTGCACTTTTTCAATAACATTTGCAATCGTAAATGTTTTACCGGAGCCCGTTGCACCTAAAAGTGTCTGCTCCTTGTCGCCCCTTAATACTCCATCTGCAAGCGTTTCAATCGCCTGTGGTTGGTCGCCGCAGGGTTTATAATCCGAATGTATTTTAAAATCCATTAGCGCCATCCTTTCCATTTTTTTCTATAGCGACCTTTTTACTTTCTTTCGCTCATCGGAATATAGCTTTCCGCGTTGCATACACTCTTATACGCAGGTCTTATAATTTTGCCATCATACACAATTTCTTCTATTCTGTGAGCGCACCATCCTGCCATACGAGCAATGGCAAATATAGGTGTAAATAGCTCTGTAGGGATATTTAAGCATTTATACACAAAGCCTGAATATAGATCCACATTTGCACAGATGTCTGCTTTTCCCTTATGTTTTGCAAAAATATCAGGGGTAAGTTCTTCGATTAAATTATACAATTTAAATTCCTTTTCGTTTCCTGTAACATATGCTAGTTCTTCCGCTTTTTTCTTTAAAGCAACTGTTCTGGGATCGGATTTTGTATAAATAGCGTGGCCCATACCATAAACAAGACCGCTTTTATCAAATTCTTCGCGATTAAACAATCTTTCAATATGATTTGCCACCTGATCTTTGTCATTAATATCAGTTAAAACTGTTTTAAAATTTTCCACCATTTCGATTACCTTGCAGTTTGCGCCGCCATGCTTAGGTCCTTTTAATGAACCTATAGCAGCAGAAATTGCAGAATAGGTATCTGTATTTGAAGATGATACAACTCTCGTTGTAAAAGCCGAGTTATTACCGCCGCCATGCTCTGCGTGAAGAATTAATGCAAGGTCTAAAACCTTCGCCTCTAAATCCGTGTACTGATTATCGGGTCTTATCATGTGTAAAAAGTTTTCAGCAATCGAAAGCTCAGGTCTGGGATTGTGAATTATAAGACTTTTTCCGTCAAAGTAATGTTTTTTTGCCTCATATGCATACGCAACCATTGTCGGAACCTGAGAAATAAGAAGCATTGACTGTCTTATCAGATTATACAAGTCGATTGAATCAGGGTCATCATCGTATGTGTACATAGAAAGAACAGAACGAGCAAGACTGTTCATAATATTACTGCTCGGCGAATACATAATAACAGATTCGCGGAAACCATCAGGAAGTGTACGCATTTTGCCTACTATTTTTTTGAAATCATCAAGTTCTTCTTGTGTAGGAAGTTTTCCAAAAAGAAGAAGATAGCATGTTTCTTCGTAACCAAATCTGTTTTCACGCTCACACGCAGCTACAATCTCAGCAACATCGATGCCACGATACGAAAGTCTTCCCTCATCAGGTATCTTTTCTCCATCATCCATAATGTAGCCGTGAACCTGCCCGATTTTCGTAAGTCCTGCTAAAACGCCAGTTCCATCGCTATTTCTAAGACCTCTTTTTACCTTATAATTATTATATGCATCAGGAGAAATCTTCGTATTATCCTTTATCACACTCGTCCAGTTTTCAAAAGCATCTGCATAAATTTTTTGCTCTGTCCTTTTCATAATAAGCACCTACACTCCTATTTTTTCACATTTTATTCATTATGATATACATTATATTAAATTTTTCCTCCAATGTCAATAGGAAAATTGCAAAAAATGTAATAAAATTAACAAGAAATTTCAATTTTTGATTTTTTTAGCCGATTTTTGCCGTTTTGTAATTTAATTTTTGCATTTTTTATTAAATTTATTTCATTTTTACAAAAAATATCATTTTCATTTAAAACGGTTGACTTTTTTTTTGTTTCATATTATTATAATATAATGAAGTAATTTATTTTTTCGCTTATTGTACTAACAGTTAAGCGTTCTTAATTTAGATTAGAAAGAAGGCAATTATACTTTATGAGAATGTCGAATTTGTTTTTAAGCACACTTCGTGAGGTTCCCGCCGAAGCGGAAACAATAAGCCATCAGCTTATGTTAAGAGGCGGTATTATAAGAAAATTAGCCGCAGGCGTTTATTCTTATCTTCCGTTAGGACTTCGTGTACTCAAAAAGGTTGAAAATATCGTGCGCGAAGAGATGGATAACGCAGGAGCACAGGAGCTTTTAATGTCTGCTCTTTTACCCGCTGAATCCTATCAGGCTTCAGGAAGATGGGATGTTTTCGGTCCCAATATGTTCAAGCTAAAAGACAGAAACGGTCGCGATTTCTGTTTAGGACCCACACACGAAGAAATTTTTACAGACACTGTAAAGTCATGCCTTAAATCCTACAGGCAGCTTCCTGTTACCCTTTATCAAATCCAAACAAAATACAGAGACGAAAGCCGTCCGCGTTTTGGAATTATCCGTTCACGCGAGTTTACTATGAAAGATGCCTATAGCTTTGACCGTACATGGGAGGGTCTAGATGAATCATATTCTAAAATGTATGATGCATATTGCAGAATTTTCAATCGTTTAGGTCTTGATTACATAGTTGTAGATGCCGACACAGGTGCAATGGGCGGTTCAGGTTCTCAAGAATTTATGGTTAAATCCGAAGTTGGCGAAGATACAATTGCGCACTGCCCCACATGTAATTACTCAGCCAATGTTGAAAAGGCTGAATGTATTACTGCTGCCGCTGAAAAAGAAGCTCCAAAGACAATGGAAAAAATTTATACACCTAATGTAAAAACAATTGATGAGCTCGTCGAATTTTTAAACACTGATAAAACAAAATTCGTCAAAACATTAATTTACACAGGCGGAACAAAAACTGTTGCCGTTATGGTTAGAGGTGACCGCGAGGTCAACGAAGTAAAACTAGCAAATCACTTAGGCATTCCTGCTGATGATTTAATGATGGCTACGCCCGAAGTTGTAACAGAATCCACAGGAGCAGCAGTTGGCTTTGCAGGCCCTGTAGGAATTAAAGTTCCTGTTATTATGGATAAAGAAGTTTCCAATATGTCTAACTTTATTGTAGGCGCAAACGAAACTGATTACCATCTGATTAATGTAAATACAGAGGACTTTGAAGCAGAAGTAGTTGATGTTCGAGTTATCGTTGCAGGTGACCCCTGTCCTAAATGCGGAAAACCTATTACTACAACTCAGGATATTGAGGTTGGTCATATCTTTAAACTCGGCACGAAGTATACCGAAGCATTAGACTGTACATATCTTGACGAAAACGGAAAAGCACAAACAATTATTATGGGTTGCTACGGTATTGGCGTTTCTCGTACGATTGCTGCAGCAATCGAACAGTTCAGCGACGAAAACGGTCTTGTATGGCCTGTTGCTATTGCGCCCTATCAGGCTATAGTTGTTCCTGTAAACACAAAAGATGAAACACAATTAGCCTTAGCCCAAAAGGTTTATGACGAACTAAAGGCTCGTGGTATCGAAACTTTGATTGACGACCGTGAAGAACGCGCAGGCGTAAAATTTAAAGACGCTGACCTAATCGGTATTCCTGTGAGAATTACCGTTGGAAAGAAAGCCGCTGACGGTATTTGTGAATATAAGTTAAGAACCGATAACGAAAGTGTTGATATCACAGTCGATGAAGCTATAGAAAATGCTGTCGCTTATATTAAAACAAATTTATAATGAGGAGAGTTTCTATGAAAAAAGCCTTTTGTTTACTATTAGCGATATTGCTTGTAATTAGTATAACAGTCGGTTGCAAAAGCACAACATCACAAGGTGAAACACAACCATCATCCACCTCAGATTCTTCATCTTCAAAAAACACCGAAACAAAATTAGATGAATCTGATGATTCATACGAAAACAATATATCATCTAATATTTATGCTATTGTTGTCGGAGGAACTGGTGATGATAATATTTCATACCATTTTGTAGACTGTAAAAAGTTAAATGGTAAAAAATACGAAGAAATCTCTATAGAGGCAATTCAAATGATAGGATTAAGACAGTGCAATAAATGTAAACCACCTAAATATGAGGGTTATATAGACTAGTAAAAAGACCGCTTCAAGCGGTCTTTTTACTAATCCAATTTTATTGACTTTTGTTTTTAAAAGTAGTATAATTATTATTACCATCATAATAGAAAAGAGGATTTTGAATTTGATTAAAAAAATAATAAATTTATCTATATGTTTCATTATTTCTTTATGCCTTTTATCTGGTGCATATCCTGTATGTGCAGCAGACTCAGCAGCTTATACAAATGTCGCTTGGGAGCAAAAAAACGATATTTTGTATATAAACGGCACAGGTGATATGGTCATTGATTTTGAGTACATAACCGAAATTCCGTGGTACAGTATCCGTAATGAGATTTCTAAAATCGTAATCGGCGATGGAATTACATCTATATGTGACAGTGCTTTTGCTGATTTTCGTCTTGTAAAAGAGGTTGTTCTTCCTAACAGTTTAAGAGTCATCGGTCCTGCAGCATTTATTACATGTACTAATCTTCAAACACTTGTACTTCCTTACAAAATCACAAGAATAGAAGATGGAGCGTTTGTTAATTGTACCTCTTTAAACTCCATTGTAATTCCTGGAAGTATTATTGAAATTGCAGATGATGCTTTTTATAACTGTAATAATGTGTCTATTTTAGGAATCGGCGGAACATACACCGAAAAATATGCAGAACAAAAGAACATTGCATTTTCAGGTTCACTTTCTCCCTCTTCTGAAATTCTGGTCAGATTAAATGATGAATATATTGATTTTGATCAACCTCCTGTCATCGTTAACGACAGAACTCTAGTGCCATTGCGTGCAATTTTTGAAGCAATGGGAGCAGATGTTAACTGGGATGCTAAAACTCGTACTGTAACAGCTTCGCGAAATAATATTACAATAAAAATGACTGTTGATACAAATATTATAAGAAGGACAAATAGCGGTATAACTACTGATATTGAAATTGATGTCCCCGCACAAATTATCGGCGACAGAACAATGGTTCCTGCCAGAGCAATAGTTGAAAGCTTTTTGGCAAGCGTAAACTGGGATGGCAAAACCCGTACGGTTTTAATTCAAGACTAATTATTTTTAAAAGAAGAAGGCACTCAATTGAGTGCCTTCTTCTTTTAAACTTCACATTCTAATTTACTTATTGATACTTCATATGCAGTTTTCTCAACCACAGTTTCTTCATCTATCTTTTTTTGATATTTCCTTGACTGCATTCTTCCCCATACTTTGATATTTGCACCAACAGGAAGAGTTTCTACAAATTTTGCATTTCTTCCCCAAGCAATACAAGGTATGTAATCCGACTTATTATAGGCTCTGTTTACAGCTAAAAGTATGTCTGCTATTTCTCTTCCAAATGGTGTCACACGATAAATTGCCGGTTTGCAAATATATCCGTTTAAATATATTTCATTTTCGCTTAGTTCACATTCATCGGCAAGTCTTATTTCTCTTGCAAAAAGAGTTAAAATTAATTTACTTCCCTCACCGCTATAATTGTTATACGACCTGAACTGACCGGAAATTTCGATTTTTTCTCCAATATCTAAATCAATATCTCCTATTAATCTTTCAGATATTGTAACTATTATTTCGTCTTTATTTTCTGACAACCTTTCAGAGCTTATACGCATTTTGTAAAAATTTTCGCCATGTACCTCATGACTGAACTCTAAGTTATTCGCAACAAATCCAACTATTCTTGCTTCATTATCCTCTGCACAATTTAACATATCGTACTTCTCCTTTCAAGTATTACTACGATATATTATATTGTGAGATTTTAAGTTTAGAACTTAGTTTCCTTCATTTGCTATTTTTACAAGCTCGTATAATTTATTAAGCGCCTCAATCGGTGTTAATGTTGTAACATCTAAATCACGCAGATGGTCTACAATTTCAGAGTTTTTAATATCTTCTATTCCAATCTGTGCGTCAACTTCTATATTGTTTTCGGATGAAATCAAAAGTTCTGTTGGTCCTTTATCTATTGAGGATAAAATTTGCTTAGCACGCAAAATAACTTCCTTTGGAAGACCCGCTAAAGCACTGACTTCTATACCGTAACTATCATCTGCACCACCTTTTACGATTCTGCGTAAAAATATAACATCATCGCCGCGTTTTTTACATGCAATGCAATAGTTTTTTACACCATCGAGCTTATCTTCTAACTGTGTAAGTTCATGGTAGTGAGTTGCAAATAGCGTCCTTGCACCAATTTTCTTTTTATCTGCAATATATTCAGAAACAGCCCACGCAATAGACAATCCATCATAAGTGCTTGTTCCTCTTCCTATTTCATCTAACACTAAAAGGCTTCTTTTGGTTGCATTCTTTAAAATCGCAGCAACCTCTGTCATTTCAACCATGAATGTACTTTGACCACTGGACAAATCATCCGATGCTCCTACACGGGTAAAGATTTTATCGCATACGCCTATTCTTGCAGATTCAGCAGGAACAAAGCTTCCTATTTGCGCCATAAGAGCAATCAGCGCAACCTGCCTCATATATGTTGATTTTCCTGCCATATTAGGACCAGTAATGATTATCATTCTGTTAGACTCACAATCCAGATTTGAATCATTGGGAACAAATACGGTGTCACTTAACATACACTCTACAACAGGATGTCTTCCGCCTTTGATTTCAATTTTGTCTGACATATCAACTATCGGCATTGTGTAATTGTTTTTGCTTGCAACTTCAGCTAAAGAACACAAAACATCTAAATATGCCACAATATAAGCTGTTCGCTGAATACGAGACGCAGCCTCTGCTACTGTTTCTCTCACCTCACAGAAAAGCTCATATTCCTTTGCTTTTAAAAATTCCGAAGCACCTAAAATTTTATTTTCAAGCTCTTTTAGCTCTTCGGTGATAAACCTTTCCCCGTTTGTTAATGTTTGCTTTCTTATGTAATTTTCAGGCACCTGATCGCGAAATGACTGTGATACTTCGATATAATATCCAAAAACTCTGTTATAGCCTGTTCGCAGCGTCTTAATACCTGTTTTTTCTTTCTCCCTCGCCTCTATTTCTAAAACCGCACTTTTACCGTTTTCAGCCAATTCTCTGTACTCATCAACTTCAGCATTATAGCCTTTTTTGATAATCCCTCCATCTTTTATTAGGATAGGAGTATCTTCTTCCTTTATTGATTTTTCCAAAAGTTCTGATATATCATCTAAAGTATCAAAATCATCAAAAAATCCTTTAAGAAGCGGAGATGTCAATTCTTTAATAATTTCTTTTAAAGCCGGAAGCATCATAATGGACTGCTTTAAAGATATCATATCCTTAGGATTTGCACTTTTACATGAAATCTTACCAAGCAGACGCTCCATATCATAAATTCCAGTTAAAGCATCCGATAATTCTTCCCTTAAAGATATGTTTTCATATAACTCTGACACAGCATAAAGACGCTTTGTTATTTTTGCACAGTCCACCAAAGGTTTCTCTATAAAAGACCTTAACATTCTTCCTCCCATTGCGGTCTTTGTCTTATCAAGCACCCAAAGAAGTGAGCCGCGCTTTGATTTGTTTCTTAAAGTCTCTGTAATTTCTAAATTTCGCCTTGTGAAGATGTCTATTTCCATATGCTCGTCTTCGCCATATGATTTTACATCTTTAATGTGTCCTATTTTCATCTTCTGAGTTTCTTCAAAATGATGAAGTGTCATTCCCAGCGCATTTACTGACAAAAAATCATCAGGAAGTGATAATGCTTTTACACTGTCAAGGCTGAACCAATAACATATTAATTCGCCTGAGTACTCCCGTGTAACTTCCGTTTTTGCCATCTCTATAACATTAAATCTGTACTTTATTTCATTTTTTAATTCTTCATCTATAAAAACATCTTTATTTACAATAATTTCAGTAGGCATATAACATGCAATTTCATCGATTAATCGTTTTTTTGAGCCTACTTTAGTTACAAGAACTTCGCCTGTTGAAAGATCAGAAAATACCACACCGAAAGCATTTTTCTGACCATAAACAGTACACAAAAAATTATTCTTCTTCTCATCTAAGATTTTTGAATCAACAATTGTGCCGGGCGTTACTACTCTTACAACATCACGCTTTACTATACCCTTAGCTAAAGATGCATCCTCTAGCTGTTCACATATTGCCACTTTATAGCCTTTAGCTACAAGCCTGTCAATATATGTGTCAGCAGCATGATACGGCACTCCGCACATAGGATTTTTCTTGGCTTCTTCTCCCTTACTGCGTGATGTTAGAGCAAGCTCCAATTCTCTTGATGCTAAAATCGCATCATCTAAGAACATTTCATAAAAATCGCCTGCCCTAAAAAACAATATCGTATCAGGGTAGTTTGCTTTTATATCAAGATACTGGCGCATCATCGGTGTCATGACTTTTTCCTCCAAGTAATTTTAGTGGCAATTAGAACAGCTTCTGCAATTTCCAGAACATGTGCCTGAAGATGAACTTTCAACATCCTGCTCTTCTCCCTGTACACAAAAAGATATGATAGAATTCACCTTTGTTAAAACATCATTGAATGCAGATTTTGCTTCTAAGTATTCTTTTACTGTTTTATTTTCCATAAGCTTATCCATGCTGCTTTTCATTTCTTTTTGAAAAAGCTCAAGGCTTTCAGGTGTCATGCCTGTTTCCTTTGCCTTTACTGTCATTTTCGCCCTTGTCTCCTCGTATTCACGCATAGCCTTTTGAGCCTCTTCGTCTTCAAAGTATATTGTTTCCATTTCTTTAAATGTCTTAATTTGTTGACATTCTGCTATTGCCTCACCCAATTTTTGTGCTAAATTCAAAATTTCTTTCATAATTTTTCTCCTATACTCTTTCACCCATTAATGACCATGTGCTTATTTTTGTAATTTTGACATTTATAAAATCTCCGTTAGAAAGCGTATCATCTTTGGGGAAATTCACAATTTTCCCTCCGCTTGTTCTGCCGCACATCATTTCTTTGTTCGTTTTGCTTATGCCTTCTACCATAATTTCTTCTGTTTTGTCCTGATAAGTTTCATTTATCTCACGCGAAATCCTATTCTGAACATCAAGCAATATATCGAAATGTTCATGCTTTATCTCTTCAGGCACCTGATTTTCCATTTCAGCAGCAGGTGTTCCCGGACGCTTTGAATAGATAAAGGAAAACACACTGTCAAATCTCACTTTTTTAATAACATCAATAGTTTCATAAAAGTCCTCTTTAGTTTCACCGGGAAACCCTACAATAATGTCTGTTGTAAAAGAGGCATTCGGCATTTTCTCGCGTATTTTTTCTACTAATGCAAGATACTCATCCTTAGTGTATCTTCTGTTCATTTGTGCAAGTATTCTGTCGCTTCCGGCTTGAAACGGCAAGTGAATCTGACTGCACAGCTTTGTAACCTTAGGCAAAGTTTCAATCAGTTTTTCTGTCATATCTTTAGGATGTGATGTTATAAAACGGATTCTTTTTATACCTTCTACCTTGTCTGCCATAAGCAATAAATCCGCAAAATCTATATTACACTCTAAATCTTTTCCATATGAATTTACATTCTGTCCGAGTAAAGTTATTTCCTTTACGCCTTCCTTTGCCAGCGACTCTATTTCTGAAATTATCGCTTGAGGATCACGGCTTCTCTCTCTGCCTCTTACATACGGCACTATACAATATGAACAGAAATTGTTACATCCATACATTACAGAAACCCATGCTGATGCTGTCTTTTTGCGATATACCGGTATATCCTCGCATAATCTTCCGTCACTTACAACATTGCTTATCACACGCTCGTTTTCGCAAATTGCTTTATACATTATCTGCCCAAAAGAATACAGCGAATGCGTTCCAAAAACTACCGAAACATGCTTGTGTTTTGATTTAATATTTTTTGCCACCTTTTCCTGCTGCATCATGCAGCCACAAACACCGATTAATAAATCAGGTTTTTTTGCCTTTAAATGTTTTAAGACACCTATATTTCCTAATACGCGCTGTTCTGCTCCATCCCTCACCGCACATGTGTTATAGAGAATAAAGTCGGCATTTTCCTTTTCATCTGTGAAAGAAAATCCCATATAATCTAACATTCCCTTTATTCTTTCAGTATCATTTTCGTTCTGCTGACAGCCATATGTCTCAACAAAAGCTAAAGGTGTTTTTCCCTGTGCATTATAGTATTCCCGCACACGATTTGCATATTCTTTTTGTATATTTACTTCTTCTTCTGTTAATAATATTTCTTCTCTTTTCAAAACTTTTCCCTCTTAAATTACATTATTTTTTCTATAAAAAAATACACCAACGGAAGTGTT